>JALREG010000287.1 GCA_023253905.1 Burkholderiaceae bacterium | reverse complement strand
GCTTGTACGGCCTTCGCCGGGCCGCCGAACAGGGGGCTGGGAAGCGGGAAATGACGCTTAAGGTCACGCACCGACAGCAGTGGGCGCACCTCTTGTGTCATGCCGAAACCTCCAGACAAGCGACCTGATGCCCGGGGCTGATCTCCACGAGCTCCGGTGTCGTGAGGGTGCAGCGGGATGTCGCTTTCGCACATCGAGGCGCGAACCTGCACCCAGATGCCAGCGGCAGGGTAAGCGTCGGCACGGTGCCCGGAATCTGCGCCAGGCGCGCACGGGGTTGGTTGGCCGAACCACGGCGCGGAATCGAGCGGAGCAACCCTTGCGTGTACGGATGAAGTGGCGCCTCGAACAGTTGCTCGACCGGGGCGGTCTCGACGATGCGGGCGGCGTACATGACGCCCACGCGTTCGACTGATTCAGCGATGACGCCCATATCGTGGGTGATCAGCAGAAGCGCCATGCCAAGCTGCTGGCGCAACTCGGCAATGAGTTCAAGAATCTGCGCCTGTATCGTGACATCGAGCGCGGTGGTGGGTTCGTCCGCGATGAGGAGTTTCGGCTGGCAGGCAAGAGCCATCGCGATCATCACGCGTTGGCGCATACCGCCTGATAACTGGTGCGGGAACTCTTGGGCGATACGGGCTGCAGAAGGTATCCGAACCGCGTCGAGCATGCTGATGGCGCGTGTGAATGCGCTTTTTCGATCGAGCCGCTCATGGAGTCGCAGTACCTCGGCGATTTGCTCGCCGATCCTGAAGACTGGATTGAGCGAGGTCATCGGTTCCTGAAACACCATTGCAATGTCGCGGCCGCGAACCGACCGCATTTCGGCGTCGGGCAGTGTGGCGAGATCGCGTGTACCGAAGCGGATGGACCCCTGAGTGATTTTCCCAGGTGGACGTATCAGGCGCATCAGAGACAGTGCGGTCACGCTCTTGCCGGAGCCGGATTCGCCAACGATGCCGAGCGTTCCTCCCGGCTGAACCGATAAATTGATTGCGTCGACAGCGCGGATGCCCCCCGCTCGGTTCCCGAAATCAACGGTGAGCCCGTTTACCTCGAGTAACGGGGTAAATGTCCCGGATGCCGCATTTTCGGACACGAATCGACGGACGGGTGGTGGATGCCCGGGTGCTAACGCATGCAAACGAGTTGCCTCCCTGAGACCGCAGTCGATCTGGCATGTTTTTAAGCCTGACGGTACGACCCGCCCTGCCCATGCGTCCAATATATTATTGAAGTCAAATTCATACTAAATTCATATCAAAAGATGGAACTCAGGCAGCTTCGCTATTTTGTGGCGGCCGCTGAAGAAGAGCACTTCGGTCGCGCCGCTGCGCGTGTGCACATTTCTCAGCCGCCACTCAGCCAGCAGATTCAGTCTCTCGAGACAGAGCTCGGCGTGGACCTGTTCGAACGGGTAGGCCGGGGCGTGCGACTTACTCGAGCGGGTGCAGAATTTCTCGTCCATGCGCGCGGCGTGTTGCGCCAGAGCGAACGCGCGGTCGACATGGCGCAGCGCGCTGGTCGGGGCGAGATTGGTCGGCTGGCTATCGGATTTGTCGGGTCGCTCGCCTTTACCTATGTGCCCTGGTTGATTCGCGAGTTCCGCGCGCACTATCCGGACATCGGTCTGTCGCTTCATGAACTGACAATTGCGCAGCAGACCGACTGGTTCTCTGATCGACGGCTGCAAATCGGGCTCCTCCGACCCCCGCTCGAGTTGCCTGGCGTCGAACTCGAAGTCCTGCTGCGTGAGCCATTCGCCCTAGCGATCCCGGATTCGCATCCGCTGGCTCAGTTGGATACCGTGCCGGTTGCAGCGTTGCGAGATCAGCCGCTCATCATGCTTCCGCGGCTCGTCGGATTGCGTTACTACAGCCAGGTCTTAGGCATGTGTCATCGGGCTGGATTCAGCCCACTCGTGATTCACGAGATCGGTCACCTGCCAACTGCCGTATCGCTGGTGGGAGCGGGTGTGGGGCTTACCGTGGTACCAGAATCGCTCACTGTGCTGAGCCTTCCCGGGGTGACATACCGCCCGATCTCAGGCTCAAGCGAGTTGGCCGAGACCGCACTCTGCTGGTGCCGCGACGAGCCCTTACCCGCAGTTGATCGCTTCATCGATCTCGCACGTGTGCTTGTGAGCAGCGGGGTCAAGGGGCTCGCGCGCTCCATTCTTTGATCGCCCCGCTGCGCTGTCAGCTGGAAGGGCAGCGCAGCGTCGCCGCGCCCGGCTGGAGTCGGCAGTCAGCCGTCAGTCCGAATGAGTTCAAGCACCGCCGCTGCAAACATCTCCGGCTTTTCCTGCGGCAGGTTATGCCCTGCGCCTGGCACGATGCGATGCGATCTCGGGCCGGTGAAACGGTGTGCCGACGCTGCCGCCGTCGCCGGCGGACGCACCCCGTCGTCTTCACCGTCGAACGTGATGCTGGGAACATTGATGGGCGGCAGGCGTGTCAGCCGTTCTTCGATCTGCGCGTAGGTGGGGTCGCCTGGTTCAAGCCCATATCGGCAACGATAGGAATGAATCACCACATCGACAAAATCAGGGTTGTCGAATGCGGGTGCCGAGCGCAGGAAGGTGGCCTCATCGAACGCCCAGGTGGGCGACCAGCTTTGCCAGAGAAGCCGGATCAGATCTCGCCGATGGCGGGTGAGCCCCGCGCGGCCACGCTCGTTGTGAAAATAGTATTGGTACCAGAGGCTTTGCTCGTTAGCAGGGGTGTCGGGTTCCATGGCCCGTGCGACGTCATGGATGTTGTAGCTGTTGAGCGAGACCAGGCCCGCGCAGCGTTCAGGCCAGAGCGCTGCGATGACGCAGGCGCGGTATATGGCGTCGTTGACGCCCAGAACCAGGTTTTTCATGAGACTTCACCGGTTGCGCGGCGCAGGCGGGTGGCCGGCGCCGCGCGCTTGCGCGAGGGTTACTGAACGGCTTCGATGCGCTGGATCAG
>JALREG010000257.1 GCA_023253905.1 Burkholderiaceae bacterium | reverse complement strand
GCATTCAGGATCGCAACCTCGGTAGCCGCGCGAATGCCACGGGCGCCCATCATCCGGATGTACATCCAGGAGATGGTGGTGATGAGTGCACTCCCAAACGGTGCCGCCGACACCGAGCCGACGGATCCGCTCGCGCTGCCTGACCGCGCGCCCGCGGTGAACGGGTCCTCGGGTAAATGCGGCGCGAGATGCTCGGCCACCGCGATCGGTCCCATGCCCGGTCCGCCGCCACCATGCGGGATGCAGAAAGTCTTGTGCAGATTCATGTGACAGACATCTGCGCCGATGAGTGCGGGCTGGGTCAGCCCGGCCTGGGCGTTCAGGTTTGCGCCGTCCATGTAGACCTGCCCGCCCGCCTCATGGACCCAATCACAGATCTCACGGATTGCCGCTTCGAAAACGCCGTGCGTGGAGGGGTAGGTGACCATCAGCGCGCACAATTTCTCTCGATGGGCGTCGATCTTCGCTCGCAGGTCGGCGGCGTCGATGTTGCCCTGCGCATCGCAGGCGACCACCACAATCTTCAGGCCCATCATCTGCGCGGTGGCAGGGTTGGTGCCGTGCGCCGATGAAGGGATCAGGCAGGTATCGCGTGCCGCCTCGCCGCGCGCGAGCTGCCAGTTGCGAATGGCAAGAAGCCCCGCGTATTCGCCCTGCGCTCCGGAATTGGGCTGAAATGAGACTGCCGAAAATCCTGTGATGGCGCATAGCCATTGACCCAGCTGCGCGAGCATGACCCGATAGCCTTCGGCCTGCCCGGCGGGCGCGAACGGGTGAAGATTAGCGAACTCGGGCCAGCTGACCGGCACCATCTCGGCGGCAGCGTTCAGCTTCATGGTGCAGGAGCCAAGCGGAATCATTGCGTGCACGAGCGACAGGTCGCGGTTCTCAAGTCGCTTCAGATAGCGAACGAACTCGGTTTCGCTGTGATGACGGCTAAAGACCGGGTGGGTGAGGACCGCGTCGCGACGGCGAAGCGAATCGGGCACGGTGGCGGGTTCGATTTCGATGGCAGCGGCGAGCGCATCCAGTAAGGCGGGCTGCGGCCGGTTGCCGGTGAGCACGTAGGCAAGATCACCAAGATCGGCGAGCGTGACGGTTTCGTCGAGCGCGATACCCAGCAGTCCTGGCGCGCCTTCGGCGGCAAGGTCGCGCAGGTTGATGGCAAGCGCCTGTGCGCGAGCGAGCACTGCGGCGTGTGCCGGGCCGGCGTCAAAGGTGAGCGTATCGAACCAGTGATCGTAAATGGGACGAAGCCCCGCGGGCGCTACCAGCTGCGCAAGCAACCGCCCCATGGCGTTCACGCGCAGGGCGATGCGTAAAAGCCCCTGAGGCCCATGCCAGACCGCATAGAAGCCCGCCATATTGGCAAGCAGGGCCTGCGCGGTGCAGACATTGCTGGTCGCTTTGTCGCGCCGGATATGCTGCTCGCGGGTCTGGAGCGCCATGCGCAGCGCGGGCTTACCCGCGGCGTCGCGCGAGACCCCGATGATCCGGCCAGGCATCATGCGAACGAGCGATTCGCGAACCGCCATGAAGGCCGCGTGCGGCCCGCCATAACCCAGCGGCACACCGAAGCGCTGTGCCGAGCCGATTGCGATATCGGCGCCCAGCGAGCCTGGCGATCGAACAACCAGGCTTGCAAGCGGGTCGCAACCGATGGTCACGAGCGCGCCCCGGGCATGAAGCGAGTCGATGACCGGCGACCAGTCGCGAAGCCGCCCACGTGTGTCAGGAGACTGCAGGTGGGCACCGAAAAATTCGCTATCGGTGGCGCCGGGGGCGGAAGCGTCCGTGAGTACGACCTCCCAGCCCAGCCAGCGTGCGCGCGTGCGAAGCACTGCGATGACCTGCGGGTGAGTCCCGACATCAACCAGATAACGGTTCGAGGCGGCTTTTGACCCCCGTCGTGCAATCGCCATGGCTTCCGCGGCGGCAGTGGCTTCATCGAGTAGCGATGCATTGGCGACTGGCAGGCCGGTGAGGTCGATCACCATCTGCTGAAAGTTGAGGAGAGCCTCGAGCCGGCCCTGCGCAATCTCGGCCTGATAAGGGGTATAGGCGGTATACCAGCCCGGATTTTCCAGTACGTTTCGCCGGATG
>JALREG010000218.1 GCA_023253905.1 Burkholderiaceae bacterium | reverse complement strand
CAGTCGCTCCTCGCCAATATTCTCAGCTGGGGCATGGGGCCGATCGGCGCAGGGCTCTTCGTCGCGCTTGTGTTCCTGGTGGTGGGCTGTTTTCTTGACGCCATACCCGCGATCATCATCGTGGGCGCGATCCTGCAGCCGCTTGCCAAGTCCGTGGGCATGGATCCGGTGCATTTCGCCATGATCGGCATTGTCTCGCTCGCGTTTGGCCTCGTCACACCGCCTTACGGGCTCTGCCTCATGATTTCATGCGCCATCGTGAACGTGCGCATGCGCGATGTGCTGAAAGACGTGATGATCATGCTGCTGCCCATGCTCGGCGTGCTGCTGATGGTGATCATCTGGCCGCAGGTATCACTCTTCCTGCCGGGGCTGATCTCCCCCGAGATGCTCAAGTAGGTGCCGGGCCTACACCATCAGGTATTTCTGCCGCACCTCGGGCTCAGCTGCGAGCTGGGCTGGCGTTCCCTGATAGGGGATCTCGCCTTTCTCAATGATGTAGACCCGATCGGCGAGTTCGTTGGCAAAGCGCAGATTCTGCTCACTGATGAGCACGGTCTGCCCTGCCTGCTTCAATCGCTTGAGCTGCTTTAGCAGCGCATCGACGACGAGCGGAGCGAGCCCTTCGGAGGGCTCATCGAGCAGGATCAGATCGGGGTTCCCCATGAGCGTGCGGGCGATGGCCACCATGCGCTGCTGCCCGCCGGAGAGCGCGCTTGCGCGGCGATCCAGAAAATTCCGTACGTCGGGGAACAGTTCGAGCACGGCGTCAATGGTCCAGTTCGAGGTGCCCGAGCGCGAGACCATCCGCGCCGCCTCGAAATTTTCGGCGACCGTGAGCGAGGTGAAAAGCCGGCAATCTTCGGCAATGAAACCGAGGCCCGCACGGCAGATTTCGAAAGGTTCGGCGCCCGCGAGATCGCGTCCTCGAAATTCGATCCGGCCCTCCCGCGGGGGCACCAGCCCCATGATGGAAGAGAGGGTGGTGGTTTTACCCGCTCCGTTTCGTCCCAGGAGCGCCACCACCTCACCCTGCCCCACCTCGAGATCGATCCCGAAAAGCACGCGGCTGTCACCATAAGCCGCGTGCAACCCCTGCACGCTGAGGAGGGCCATCTCAGCCGGGCCGCCGGCTGAGATGATCAGCTGCCACGTGCGCGGAGCAGTTCGACGCAGGGACGGGCGACCGACTCGGTGTTGAAGGCCTTCACGTCGCCCACGCCAATACCGTCGGGCAGCGACGGATCGCGCTTAACGGTGCCCACATAAAAGTTGTAGAGCGCCATGTTGTCGCAGGCACGTACCGTGGTTTTGCCGGTGGGGCCTTCGAAACTGACAGTGGACATGGCCTGCACCACTTTGTCGACATCTTCCGCGGTACCCGCCTTCAGGATGGCCTCGGTGATCATCTTGCCCGCCACATAGCCCACCGTGGTGGGGCCGGTGGGATAGCTCTTCATGCGCTTTTCAATTTCCGCTGCAAACGACTTCGACTTGGCCGAATCGAGCGCATAGAACGGATACCAGACCGTGCCCGCGGTGCGCGCAGGCAGCGAGTCTTTGACCGAACTCATTTTCACCAGATCAAGGCCGTGGGTGAAGAATTCGACCTTGCCGCCAGCGAAAAGACCGAAATCACGCGCCGCTTTGAGAAAGTTGATCAGGTCGGCGCCGAACCCGCCGTTCACGATCATGTCCACCGGCCGTGCCTGAAGGGCCGTGACGTGCGCAGAAAAATCGGTGGCGCCAAGTTTTGACCATTCCTGGCGGACCACGGTGATGTCCGGGCGCGCCACTTTCAGGGCAGCGATGAAGTCCTGAATGAAGTGCTGGCCGTATTCATAGTCGGGCGCGATGGTGGCGATCCGTTTGATATCGGGGCGGCCTTTCAGGTATTCAGCGATGACGCTGCCGATCTCGACTGTGGACAGGTTTGCGCGCGCCACGTACGGGTGACCCGACTCGCCGGTGAGTCGCTTGGTGGTGGCAAAGCCGCCCACCACCAGCGCCTTGTGCTCGCGACCCAGATTGCCCACCGCCACCGCCGCCCCGCTGTGAATTCCCACGGTGACGTAACGGATCTTTTCTTCCAGCATCATGCGGCGACCTTCGGTCACCGCTTTCTCCACCTGCGCGCCCATGTCGGCGGTCACCAGCTGGAACGGCCGGCCGTTGAGCCCACCCGCCGCATTGGCTTCGTCCACGGCGATCTGATAGCCAGTGCGGATGGAATCAGCAATGAAGGCAAAGCCTCCGCTGTAAATGTCGATGAGACCCAGCTTGATGGGCTCTCCACGGGGTGCGTTCTGCGAAAAGGCCGGCGCCGCAGCGATTGCAAGCGCTGTGCCGACGGAAAGCAGAACCGAACGTCGATCGGTAATCGCCACGGTGATCTCCTGTGCGAATGGCGGACTGATTCTGCTAGGCGCATTTCCGGCTTGTCAAGCATTGAAAGCGTCTGGCACACTCGCCCGGCTTTCGGAATTGGCTGCAGCGACAGCCTTCCGCGCCCGCACCCACCCAGCCGGCATGCGCCAGGGCCCTGAAACGCCCGGCGGTATGCGGCCCTGCCGATTGAGCGATTAAGCTTCCAGCATGACCGAGCTCGCCGAACTCTTCTCTCAGCACCTTGCCTGGATGACCAATCCGGTGGTGTTGGCTCGCCAGACCCTCGCAGGCATTTCCAACGGGATGCTGCTGTTTCTGATCTCGGCCGGGCTCACGCTGATCTTTGGCGTACTGCGGGTGCTCAACTTCGCGCATGGCGCGCTCTTCATGGTGGGCGCCTTCATCGCCTGGACGGTCGGTACCTGGGCAGGGGGTAGCAGCGTGGGGTTCTTCGCCGCGCTGGCGGCAGCGGCCCTGATTCTCGCGATCGTCGGCGGAATCATTGAAATCACCCTCCTTCGGCGAATTTATCGCGCGCCGCACGAATTTCAGCTGCTCCTCACCTTCGCGCTGGTCTTCATCGCTGGCGATGTGGTGAAGCTCATCTGGGGGCGGGAAGATCAGTCCACCCCGATGCCTGAGCTCCTTGCAGGGTCCACCCAGGCCATGGGCCTGGTGTTTCCCACCTATCGGTTGTTTCTGATCGCGGTGGGGCTTCTGGTGGCGGCGGGGCTCTGGTGGTTACTGCACCGGACGCGATGGGGCATCCTGATCCGCGCGGCCACCAACGACCGCGACATGCTGGGCGCGCTCGGTACCGATACACGGCGGCTATTCACGACGGTGTTTGCCCTGGGCGTCGCGCTTGCGGGTCTGGGCGGCGCGCTCGCCGCGCCCATCGTGTCGGTGGGTCCCGGTCTGCATGTCCAGGTGATCATCGATGCCTTCGTGGTCGTGGTGATCGGTGGCATGGGCAGTGTGCTGGGCGCTCTGGTGGCCTCACTGCTCGTGGGGATCGTCAATGCTTGGGGGGTGCTGGCCCTGCCAGGCTGGTCGGTGGTGCTCACCTTCCTGTGCATGGCCGTGGTCCTGATCGTGCGGCCCTGGGGTCTCTTCGGGAGCCAGGAGTGAGCGGCGCGCGCATGGGTCTCCTCGCGCTGGTGGCGGGCTTGCTGCTGTTGCCGCTCGCGCTCTCCGATTTCTGGATTTTCATTGCGATTGAAGTGCTGGCATTTGCGCTCTATGCCATCAGTTTCAATCTGCTGATGGGCTATGGCGGCATGCTGTCCTTCGGTCACGCAGCCTTTTTCGGGGTGGGTGCCTATGCTGGCGGATTGCTGGTCAAGAAGGCTGGGCTCGGCTCGCTCGGCGGGTTCCTGCTGGTGATGCCAGGCGCCATGGCGGCGGCGGCGATCGTCGCGCTCGCCATCGGCTTTTTCTCGGTCAGGCGCTCTGGCATCTATTTCGCCATGCTCACCTTCGCCTTCCAGATGCTGCTTTATACCGTCGCGCTCAAGGCCACGGGTCTCACGGGCGGGGACGACGGCCTCACGGGGCTGCGACCGCCCGGCCTCCTCGCTGTGCCGGCAAATTACTACTACTTCGCACTCGCCTGGGTGCTGCCCTCAGTCTACCTGCTTCACAGGCTGGTGCGCTCGCCCTTCGGACTCACGTTGAGGGCGCTCAGAAACAACCCGCTCAGAGTTCAATATTCCGGGGTCGATGTGCGAGGCCATCAGCTCATCACCTTTGTGATCGCGGGTGCCTTCGCAGGCCTGGCGGGCGCGCTATTTGCATTTTCCTCGGGCAATGTGTTTCCGGGCTGGCTCAACTGGACGGCCTCCGCCACGCCCATCGTGATGGCGGTGCTGGGCGGCGTGCAGAGCTTCCTCGGACCCGCACTCGGGGCGGCAGTCTATGTGGTGCTCGAGGTCACCATCAGCGGCAGTACCGAGTACTGGCCGCTCTTCATGGGGATCATCATCATGGTGCTGGTGCTCGGGATGCCTCGCGGCCTCGCGGGCCTGCTTGCCCGGAGACGTCCATGACCTCGGGCACCGATGTGCTGGCGGTCGATTCAGTCGCCAAACGCTTTGGCGGCGTCCAGGCGCTGGGGGGCGTCACGCTCCAGGTCCGTCGCGGCGAGTTTCACGCCATCATCGGCCCGAACGGTGCGGGCAAGAGCACGTTTTTCAATACGCTCACCGGTCTCATCACCCCGGACTCCGGCAGTGTGACCTTCGAGGGGCGCAACCTCGCCGGGCTTGCCCCGCATGAGCGCGTGCGGCTGGGCATGGGCCGCACCTTCCAGATCACGCGGGTGTTTCCCGACCTGACGCTGCTTGAAAACGTGCAGGTAGCGCTGCTCGCGCATGATCGGCTTACGCTCGCGCCCTGGCGCACCGCGTCGGGACACCGCCCTACCGATGCCCGTGCGCTGCTCGAGCGGGTCGGGCTTCAGGTGCCCGATCACCAACCCGCATCCACCCTCGCGCACGGCGACCGCAAGCGTCTGGAACTGGCCATTACGCTTGCGGGCGAACCGAGACTGCTGCTCCTGGATGAACCGACTGCTGGCATGGCTGCGCAGGAGCGGCTCGAGTCCATTCGCATGGTGCACAAGGTGGCGAGCGAACTGGGCCTCAGCTGCCTTTTTACCGAGCACGACATGGCGGTGGTGTTTTCAGTTGCCTCGCGCATTTCAGTGCTGGTGCAGGGCAAGCTCCTCATCACCGGGCAACCGGAAGAGGTTCGCGCAAGCGAGCAGGTCCAGCGGGTCTATCTGGGTGAAGCCGTGATCGAACAGGGAGCGGGATAATGGATTTCGAAGCGCAACACGAGCACGAACTGCTTCGCGAGAGCGTGCGCGATTTCTTCGATCGCGAGCTTCCCGAGGCGAAGATCCGCGAATACGACCGCGCGCGCCGTATTCCGCGCAGCATCTGGAAGCAGTTTGCTCAGCAGGGCTGGATGGGCATCAGCGTGCCGGAGGAATATGGCGGCGCGGGCAGTGACATCATGGCCGGTTCGATTTTCTGCGAGGAACTTGCCCGTCGCTTTCCCTCGCTTGCCACCGATTGGCTGCTCACCTCCATGACCGCGCGTCTATTCCTCGAGGTGGCCAGCGACGAACACAAACGCGAGTTCCTGCCGAAACTGGTTCAGGGCGAATTCCTGATGGGCTTTGGCATGAGCGAACCGGGCGGTGGCACAGATGTGCTCGCCCTCAAAACCCGCGCCCAGTCCGATGCCGACGGGTGGACAGTACGCGGGCAGAAGCTCTACACCTCGCTTGCCGATGACGCCGATGCCATCCTCGTGCTCTGCCGCACCGAAACGCCCGACGAGTCGAAGCGCGCACGCGGGCTCTCGCTGGTGCTCACCCCGCGCAATCAGCCGGCGGTCACGGTGCGAAGGCTGGAACTCATGGGCATGCGTGCGGCCTGCACCTGCGAAGTGTTTTTTGACGACGCGCGGGCGCCCCTGGATGCGGTGGTTGGCGAGCGCGGACGCGGCTGGTATCACCTGCTTGCCACGCTCGATGAGGAGCGCATTCTTTGCGCCGCCATGTATGTGGGCATCACCAGCGCGGCACTCGACCAGGCACTTCAATACGCCCGCGATCGGGTGGCCTTC
>JALREG010000191.1 GCA_023253905.1 Burkholderiaceae bacterium | reverse complement strand
AACCTGGATCGCGAGCGGCTGCTCGAATACGACATCGTCCGTGCGGTGGCGCGTGCCGGGGCCAAGACCAAGCCCGTCATTGGTCTCATGACGCCGCTCCCTGCGTTTGGTTCGCGCGGTATGCCGCAGATGGGCATGCCGCCCTCCGAAAAGTGGGCGTTCATCAACGAGCTTGAGCGCGATTTCGAGATCAAGCAGATCGGATTCGACGCCAAGGCGATTGATGCCGAGATCAAGACGCTGCTGGTGATCCATCCGCGTGGCATTTCCGAGCCGGCGCTGTTTGCGCTGGATCAGTTCGTGCTGCGCGGTGGCCGCCTGATCGCCTTCCTTGATCCGAAGGCTTACTTCGACCCGCTCGGGCCGATGATGGGCTCGCCCGGTGGCACCTCGTCATCGCTCGACCCCCTTTTGAAAGCCTGGGGGATCGAGTACAAGGACGACAAGGTGCTCGCCGACCTGCGCTATCTGTCAGGCGCGGGGCCACGTGCCATGCCGGCAGTGCTCACGCTGCAGGATGAAGCGATGAACCCGGATGAGGTGGCCACCCAGGGCGTCGGGCGACTGCTCTTTGCGTTCACCGGCGCATTTGGCGGCAAACCCGTGTCAGGGCTCACGCAGAGCGTGTTGCTGCGCTCGTCCCAGGTCTCCATGATGATCGAGTCGGCCATTGCAGCCGAGCCGGGCGAAAAATCGGTTCGCGGCTTCAAGCCGAGCGGAGCAGAGCAGGCCATCGCGATCAAGCTGCTGGGTAAATTCCCGACCGCGTATCCCGAGGGCATCAAAGAGGGGCCCGAGCAGCGTCTGAAGGAAGCCACGGGTGAGGGCGCGGTAGTGCTGGTGGGTGACAGCGACTTCGTCCAAGACGGCGCAGCAGTGCAGATCGGCGAGGTGTTCGGCCGGCGGATCGTGGTGCCCGCCAACGGGAACCTCGCCTTCGCGCAGGCGGTCATCGATCAGATGGCGGGTGCGACCGACCTCATCCGGGCGCGCGCGCGTGCGGTGGTGTCGCGGCCGTTTACGCTCATCAACGAGATGGAGGCGCGCGCGGCCCAGGACTACATCGGCAGGATCGCAGAGCTCGAGGAAAACCTGCAGAAAACCCAGCAGAAATTGCAGGAACTGCAGAAGGCGCGCGGGCCCAACGCCAGCACCAGTACGCTTACCGCCGAGCAGCAGACCGAGCTGGATGAGTTCCGTAAGAAAAGCGCTGAAGCCCGTCGTGAACTGAAGGAGGTGCGTCGCGAGCTGCGTGCCGAGAGTGAGTCACTTCAGCGAAACACCCGGCTGGTGAACCTGCTGCTGGTGCCGGCGCTGATCGTCGTGGTGGCGCTCCTCGCCTGGAACACGCGTCGCCGCCGGGTGGTCACAATCTGAGGGTGGTTCCTGTTTTCTGTGCGATTGTTTCGCGCGACTGGCCGGTGATGTCCGGCCAGTCGCGAAGCGGGCTGCGCGCGCTGGCTACTTCAAGACCCTGAATAGCGCGGAATAGTCGTCGGTCCAGGGGCGTAAACCCGGAATCTTCTCGAACGCAGCGGTGGCGCCTTGAAGCGCGGGCTCGCGGTCGAGCGCCGGGTTACGAGACACCAGCACCCAGTCGGTATTGTTGAAGGGTGTATCGCCCTCCGGACGGTCGAACACGCGTACGGCATGGAGTCCGGCCTCACGCGCGAGATCGGCCACCACCGGGGCGAGCTTCAGGAATCGGTTGGTGACATGAAAGGCTACGATTCCCTGGGGCTTCAACTGCCGAAGGTAGACCGCAAGCGCCTCGCGGGTGATCAGATGCACGGGGATTGAATCGCTCGAGAACGCATCGATCACCAGCACATCAAAGCCTTGTACGGGTTCGCGCTCAAGCTGCAGGCGCGCGTCGCCGGTTACCGTTTCGATACTGGCTTTCGAATCGCGTAAGAAGCTGTAATGGGTTTTCGCGACCTCGATCACATCGGGGTCGAGCTCGTAGAATCGGAACGTATCCCCCGGTCGTCCCCAGGCCGCCAGCGTGCCAGTACCCAGACCGATCACGCCGACCTTGACCGGGCCCTGCCGCTGCCGCAGGGCAATGGCACGGCCCACGCCTGAGGTGGGCCCGTAGTAGGTGGTGAGCTCATTCTGGCGCGCGGGGGCGAGGAACTGCTTGCCATGCAGGATCACGCCATGCAGCAGATTGCGCGAGGCATCGCGGTCGGAGGTCGATCCTTCATCTTTCACGCGCAGCGATCCATAGAAGTTGCGCGACATCAGTCGCGCATCCGACACCATGGAATCGACGTACAGCCACACATACACGGCACAAATGCCCACCACCGCCACCGCGGTGAGGCGGAGCGCCATCGCAGCCTGCCGAACGATCCAGAGCGCAGCCAGTGCAGTTGCGATCAGGCCGATGCCCACTTCCCAGTAGCCGCTGAAGAGTTTGGGCGCCACGATGCCGACCAGGAGTCCTCCGATCGCGCCGCCAAGCGATAGCATCAGATAGAAGCGCGTGAGCCAGCGGGGGGCCGGCCGCATCGCTGCGAGCTCGCCGTGGGCAAACATGCAGCAGACGAAGAGCCCTGCCGAGTAGAGCGGAATTTCGATGAGGATGGGCAGCACCTCCCCCTCGGCGTGCAACCCCCACGCCATGGCGGCGAGTAGCGCGAAGAGCGGTAGCGCGAACACGCGGCGGCTGTACCAGCCCCGGCCTTCGAAGCAGAGGATGAAGGTGATCAGATAAAGCGTAAGCGGCAACAGCCAGAGAAATGGGATGGATGCGACATTGATGGTGATGTGGTTCGAGATGCCAAGCAGCAGGTAGGACCCGAGGGCCGAGAAGATGAGCCACGACAGCTGGTGCGCGGCGCCTGGGGGCGAGCCCTCATCGGCCCGCATCTGCCCGGGTGCGGAGGCCGGAGCGCCGGCATCGGCGTTCGATCCGGCCTTTTCCGGCAGCCCGTCGGGTTGGGCGGTGGCGGTACCGGAGCGCGCGGAGGGTCGCAGCGATTGAAGCGCAGCCGCCACCACCAGAATGGCAAAGAGCCCATAAGCGCCACTCCAGATCCAGGTCTGGGTGCGAGTCGGAATCCAGGGCTCGAACAGGAAGGGGTAGCCCACCAGCGCGAGGAGCGAGGCGAAGTTGGATAAGGCAAACAGTCGGTAGACCGTGCCATCCGGGAAGCTGCGTGCAAACCAGGCCTGAACGAGCGGGCCGGTGGTTGAGAGCAGCAGGTAAGGCATACCGATAGTGGCGATCAGCAGGCCGAGAATCTGCCAGGTGGGATCTTCGTCCCCCAGCGGTTTCCAGGCCGCATCGGGAATGATGGGCAGTGCCGCAAGACTGAGGACCACCAGCGCGCCGTGCACGATCACCTGGGTGCGGGGCTTGAACCAGCGAATGCTCGCGTCGGCGTAGGCATAGCCCACCAGCAGCGCCACCTGAAAAAACACCATGCAGGTGGTCCAGACTGCAGCCGATCCCCCGAACCACGGCAGGATCTGCTTGGCCATCAGGGGTTGAACCAGAAACAGGATGAAGGCGCTGACGAAAATCGTCGCAGCGTAAATGGCCATGATGGTGGGCAGTCGTTGGCTGCCCCGGGGCCCCGTGGCAGTGCCTGGGCCCGGGACAGCGGGGGCGAGGGGATACGCGGGCGATAAGCGGCCTGCCCGCGCGAGGACGGTCAGTCGACCGCGATAGGGTTACGCAGGACTCCTACGCGATCAATTTCAATTTCGATCACATCACCGTCCTTCATCCAGACGGGAGGCGTGCGGCGCGCGCCCACACCGCCAGGGGTGCCGGTCACGATCACGTCGCCGGCTTCGAGCGGTGCCACGGTGGACACATAGGCGATCTGGCGTGCAATGTCGTGCAGCATCATATCGGTGGTGGCGCGCTGCATTTCCTGGCCGTTCAGACGGGCGCTGAGCGTCATGAGCGTACCGAACGGGATTTCGTCGGCGGTGACCATCCAGGGGCCGAAACCGCCGGTGCGATAAAAATTCTTACCCGGCGCGAACTGCGAGGTGTGACGCTGCCAGTCGCGGACGCTCCCGTCGTTGTAGCAGGCATAGCCTGCCACGTGCGCGCCCGCCTGCTCGCGGCTAATCCGGCGGCCGGGCTTACCGATGATGACGGCAATCTCCGCTTCATAGTCGAGCTGGATGGACTCACGCGGACGAAGCAGCGGCTGGTTGTGGCCCACCTGGGAGTCGGCGTAGCGCTGGAAAAACGTGGGCTGCTCGGTGAAGTCGCGCTGGGTCTCGCGCACATGGTCGGCGTAGTTCAGACCGCAGCACCAGATTTTGCCGGGATTGGGAATGACCGGCAGCATCTGCACCGAAGAGAGCGCGCAGTCGGCCTGGCGGCCTGCAATCGCCCGGGCCGCTTCGGCGAGCGCGTCGGCCGCGAGCAGGGCCTTCAGATCAGCGTAGCGCTTGCCGAGCAGCGCACCGAGGTCGACAATGCCGTCGCCGACGACTGCACCGTAACTGTTCTGTCCGTTGCGGACGAAGCTGGCGAGTTTCAATTCAATCTCCCTGATGGACAGTGGCCGACGATGTCGTATCGCACAGCCGTTGAAGGGGCTGCCGCCGCAGCCAGCCGCGGAGTAAAGTGCATCCCGGGCCTGCTGTCAAACGACTTCCTGAATCCGGCAGGCGCCCACCCAAGGAGCTATCTGTATGAGCAGGCCTGGTCTCACCTTTGCGCACTTCGGCATGTTCGTCACCGACATTGCCAACATGGAGCGCTTCTATACCGAGGTGCTCGAGTTCACCGTGACCGATCGGGGCCAGCTCACTGGCCCGAACGGCCCGTTCGATCTGGTCTTTCTCAGTCGCGACCCCGACGAGCACCACCAGCTGGTGCTCGCTACCGGCCGTCCAGCTGAGTCGGGGTTCAATCCGATCAATCAGATTTCCTTTCGCTGCGATAGTCTCGCCACGCTCAAGGCCGCCTACCAGCGGCTGCTCGCTGCCGGTGCGCGTGAGTTGATTCCGATTACGCACGGCAATGCGGTCTCGGTCTATGGGCGCGACCCCGAAGGCAACCGGATCGAGGTGTATTTCAACCTGCCGTGGTATGTCACGCAGCCGATGCGCGAGCAGGTTGACCTCACGCTGGGTGACGAGGCACTGATGAGCACACTCGAGGCGCATGCCCGTTCGCTGCCCGGCTTTGAGCCGCATGAACGCTGGCGGGCGCGGATGGCCGAGCGGATGGGGGTGGCCCAATGAAACGCAGTGCGTCCGAGTTCACGGAGCGCAGCCGATGAAAGCGCGCGCCCTCATCGTGGTACTGTTGGTCGCGGCAAGCTTGGCTGTGGGTGCCTGGTGGTTCTCGCCCTGGTGGGTGCTGAATCGGGCCAAGGCGGCCGCCGAGCGTAACGACGCTCAGGCGCTGAGCGATGTGATCGATTATCCCCGTCTGCGGGAGAGTCTCAAGGGCGAGATCAACTCGGCTCTGGTCGGGCGTTTGCGCGACGGGGCGTCGGGGCTGGGCGAGGCCGGCCGGACCGGGGCGACGCTGGGAGCGGTCCTCGCATCAGCGCTGGTCGACAAGCTGGTCGAGGTCATGGTCCGACCCGAATTTTTCATTCGGGCGATTCGTGATGGTCAGTTCGTTTTGCCGGGTCGCTCGGCAGGCGAGCGCGATCGCGGGGCTGCGCCCGGGGCGGGCGGTGATGCACAGGGGGGCGGCGCCGCGCGAAGCGGGGGCGGTACGCAGCGCGGTGGGGCCGCACCGGGGTCCGGCACTGCACAGGGTGGGGCGTCTACGCCTGGCTCTGCACCGGGTGGGGCGTCAGCGCCCGGTACGGCGCAGGGTGGCGGCGCCCCTGAACCCGCACGATTCAAATGGCGGCCGGAGCGCGCCTCGGCAGATAGGATGATTGTGTGGGTCTCTCGCGCTGACCCCGCGGCGCCGGCATCAGCCACGCCAGCGAGTGAATTTGGACTGGTGTTTGAGCGGCGGGGATGGCTTGACTGGAAATTGTGCGCGGTCCGGTTGCCCCCTGGTCTGGCCGGCGGCCGCTGAGGTGCTTTACTGCGCCGGCGCGCCCCGCCGTGCAAAGCGCACCACATCATCGGCCACCGCTTCGCAGGCCTGTACCGCGGCGGGGTCGGAGGGCTGTCCATCCTGACCAAACGGCCGCTGGCGCGAATTGAGGGTGGCGGCATAGGGGGTTGGCCATCCGCGCAGTGAATGCACGATGGCGCGCAACGCCGCAACCGTTGCGCCCATGGCCTGGGGGCCGTCAGCGCACACAATGGTTCCCACCGCCCGGTCCTGCAGGTACACCCGCTCGTCGCCTCGCAGATCTTCGATGAAATCGATGGCGTTTTTAACCAGCCCCGACACGCTCCCGTGGTAGGCCGGCGTTGCGATGATCACGCCGTCAGCCCGTCGCAGCGCATCAACCATCGACCGCGCCTGATCGCTGCGTTCGGGGCTGCTGGGGTCGTAGATCTCTGCAGGCAAGGCCCCGCCTGCGAACAATGCAGTGTCACAACCCAGATGCGCGGCGCGGGCGAGTGCAGCCCGAAGCGCCCGCTCGGCGGTTGAGCCCTCGCGTATCGTGCCACCGAGGCCAACGATCAGCGGACGTGAATTCATGGTGGGATCCCTTGAGATGGCACCGGGCAGCCCGGTGCCCGACCGCATTCTGTTCAGCGCTGGGTGAGCCGCTCGTTCTGGGGGAACATGGCCCGGCGCGCGGCGTCGTCCATGTCGGTCTTGAAGCTGTGGCGCTTGCGGAGCTCCTCGACCCGGGCGGCAGCGGGCCGCGCATTGATCGCGTCGAGCAGACGCTTCAGATGCGGGTAGCGCGACCAGGCCTCCTTGTCATCGAGCACGAACGGCACCATGCGGGCCCAGCCCCAGAACGCCATGTCGACAATGCTGTAGTCGTTACCGACCATCCAGGTTCGCGAGGCGAGATGGGTATTGAGGATTCCCCAATGGCGATGGGCCTCGAAATCATAGCGGTTGAGCGCGTATTCCCTGGGCTCGGGTGCAGCGGTCCGAAAATGGACCGCTTGGCCAGAATACGGGCCCACCCCACTTGCGATGAACATGAGCCAGGACAGTGTCTGCGCGCGCTCGGCCGATGCCGGATCACGACTCACGAAGCGCCCGTGTTTATCGGCGAGCCAGAGCAGGATCGCGTTACTGTCGAAGACCACCGTCCCTGAGTCATCGATCGCCGGAACCTTGGCATTCGGGTTGATCGCCTTGAAGTCGGCCGTGTGCTGCTCGCCCTTTCGGGTGTCGACGGGAATCGCTTCATAGGCCACACCCAGTTCCTCGAGCAGCAGCGCGACCTTCATCGGATTGGGTGCGAGGTTGTACCAGAACCTGATCATGGCGGATTCCTTCCGTTGGGCAGAGCCTGACAGTGTATCGCCAGACGGAAAATCCGGGCGCCTGGGCGGGCGGGGACGCGTTCCGCCGCCTCAGGCCGTCGTGCGGGTGCCGGCGCTATACTCATCAGAGCGGGGCCGCCTGAGAAGAAGTGACTCACACCACGGGCGAATCAACCCGGTCCGAACAGTGATCGACTACGGAGGGGCAGGTGATGGTTGGCCGCATGCCGGCAAGGCGTGCTTTCGGATGGATGACAGCGGCGGCGCTCGCTGGCCTCTCGTCTTTTCACCGTGCGGCGCAGGCGCGCCAGCACGATCTGACGGTGGCGCAGATCGCCAATCGGCTGCATGCGGTTCCGTTTTTGCTCGCCCGCGAACGTGGCTGGTTTGGCGAGATGGCAGGCATTGGTGTGCGGGGGTTCATCGGTTCCTCCGAGGGCGGGGCAACGCTTCGCAATGCGCTCGCCGCGGAGGTCCCCTACGGTGAGGTGAGTCTGCCAGCGGTGATCGCAGCCATCGGGCAGGGCATCGAACTGTCAATCGTTCACGGCGGTGTGCAGGCGGTGTCCGACCAGGTGTGGGTGGTGCGGCGCGGTGAGTCCACCATTGCTTCCCCGCGCGACCTGGCCGGCCGCAGGGTCGGCTACACCGCGCCCGGCACGCTGAGCGATATGGTGAGCCGCGCCATGATCGATTCGGTGGGACTCGCGTCGCGCGTTGAACGCAAGGTCGTGGGGCCGGTCCGTCAGAAGCTCGCCGCGCTTCGCGACGGCACGGTTGACGTGGCGATGGTGGCCGAGCCGCTCTTTAC
The DNA here is from genome assembly GCA_023253905.1 of Burkholderiaceae bacterium. Next base: position 5,940 of record JALREG010000191.1, on the reverse strand, counting down.
CCGTGAACGAGACTGGCTGCGTCCGGTGTGGAGTGCAGACGAGGTGCTGGGTCCCTGCGTTCAAACGGTTGGCGTGGCGCGCACTGACTGGATGCTGCGGCATGGCGCGACGCTACGCGGCATCATTGCCGCCCGCCGCCGCGCCGTGCTCGCGATCCGCGACGAGCCGGTGCAGGGCGCGCTGGTCATCACCGGGCACTACGGCGTGGAGCCCGCTGCCGCGCTGGCCATCGTCGAACGCCTGCTCGCGGGCAACGGTTTCTGGAGCGACGGCAGCTTTGATGAAACCGGTATGGTCACCATGCAACGCGGCCTGGAACGGATCGGGGCGCTGTCGCCTGGCCAAGGTGGCGACTGGCGGCGCGCACTGCGGGCCGATTACCTGTCCTGAGAGGGAGGGTGTGTGGCGGGGTGGGTGGCTGCGTTTGCGCGGGCATAGCGTTCGCGGGCCTCGCGCCCCATTGCCCCATTCAGGAGAATCGGGCTCAACACGGTCGTGACCACGCCCATCAAGACCAGCACTGAAAACATCGTGGGCCCGATGAATCCGCGGTCATAGGCGATGGTTGCCACCACCAGTTCCATCACGCCGCGCCCGTTTAGCACGGCGCCTAGCGCGAAGGCCTCGCGGTGGGGCATGCCGATCAGGCGCCCGCCCCACCAACCGGCAACCAGTTTGGTGGCAATTGAAACCAGCAGTACGACCAGCACGAAGTCGATCTGCCCGAATGCCCGGAATGTGAAGTCGAGCCCCAGGTCAGCAAAGAAAATCGGCGATAGAAAGCCCGCGGTCACCGAAGCGAGCGTCCGTTTGAGATCTTCGAAACGCTCGGGCGCAAACTGCCGCCGGTCAAGTAAAAGCGCCCCAAAGAAGGCGCCGATCACGAAGTGGAAGCCGAGGTTTTCGCTCACCATGCCGAAAAACAGCACGAACACCGCCACCATGCCGAACAGAGCCTCGGCACCAAAGGTGCCAATCAGCCGCTCGCTGATGCTGGACAGGTTGATGCCGCGCCCCTCAAGCCAGCGGATCAGCAGGTTGGCGCTCGCCACCAGCGCGAGCAGTCCCAGCAGCTTGCCGCAGGCGGTCAGACCGCTTGCGAGCAGGTCGGTCGCCCCGGAGTCGGGGGGCAGGGCCAGAACGATGCCAAGAATGAACAGCGCCACCACGTCGTTGAGCACGGCGGTGGCGATCGCGTAGCGGGCGATCGGGGTGTCGAGCAGCCCCATGTCGGCCAGGAGGCGGGCGGCAACCGGCAGGGCTGTGATGGCAATGCAGAGCCCCATGAAAACCGTTCGCATCGGGTCGAGGTCATAGCCCCATGCAACCAGCACGCCGCCGATGAAGGGCAGTGCGAAGCCAATGAACGCGACCAGCAGACCCCGGCCGCGCATGGCTGACAGCACGCGCTGGAAGTCCATCTCGATCCCCGCCGACAGCACCACCAGGAACACCGCCAGTTGGGCGATGCCTGACAGTGCGTCATTGGGCTGGATCAGATCGAGTACTGAGGGGCCGAGCACCACCCCAGCCAACATCTCGCCCACGATTGCGGGCTGGCCCCAGCGCGTGAACAGATGTCCAAGCAGGCGCGCGACGACGATCAGTAGCAGCAGGCTGGTGAGTAGTTGCATGGTCCGGGGATTCCGACTCCGAATTTGATGAAAGCCGGGCTTTCTGCAAAATAGCGGGAAAATCAGATAGGGGAGAAGCCGGATTATGAAGCCGCTTGGAACGCTGGACGAACTGCCTGGCGAGTATCTTGACGCGTTGCGGGCCAGAAACCTGGTTCCTCTCTGGCCCAGCCTGCGCGCTCTGCTGCCGCCCACGCAGCCCCGCAGCGCCACGCAGGTCTGTCGCTGGGCCTGGAGCGATATCCGGCCGCTCCTGATGCGAGCAGGCGACCTCACCCCCATGGAGAAGGCCGAGCGGCGGGTTCTCGTGCTCGCGAATCCGGGGCGCGGGCTGGAGGCGTTGCAGGCATCGGCCTGCATTTATCTGGGCATGCAACTGGTGCTGCCGGGAGAGAACGCGCCCAACCACAAGCACACGCCCAACGCGGCTCGTTTTGTGGTGGAAGGCACGGGCGGGGTCACGATCGTGGGCGGCGAAAGCTGCCCCATGGAACCCGGCGATCTCATCCTCACCCCCACCTGGCAGTGGCATGAGCATCGCCACAAGGGGCCAGGGCCGATGATCTGGCTCGACGTGCTCGACGTGCCCCTGATGGTCGCAATCGACTGCTCGTATCACATTGACGGCAAAACCCAGAAAGCCTCGAAGCCTGCCTGGACGTATGCCTCGGGTGGGCTCGCGCCGATTCGCGACGGCGTGCGCTCAAGCGCCGAGTATCCCCTGATGCGCTATCCCTGGGCCCGCACCCGCGCGGCGCTGGGCGCGCTTGCCACCAGTCTGCCCTCGCGCGAGCCGGTTCTGCTTGCCTACATCAATCCCGAAACCGGTGCCGATTGCCTCAACACCATCTCTTTTTCGGTGCTGATGCTTCGCCCTGGCGAGGAAACATCGCTGCCGCGCATGTCGGCGGCTCGCATGTTGCACATGGTCGAGGGCGATGCCCAGGCGCTGGTGGGCGAGACCACGCTCGATCTCACCCAGTCCGATACGGCGTGTGTGCCCGGGTGGACGACGCTCAAGCTGCAGAATCGGTCGTCGAAAACGCCCGCTTTCGTCGCCATGGCCGACGAGTCCCCCGTGCATCGCAAGCTCGGCATCTTCGAGCAGCGCTGAGTCCTGGCGGCCCTGGGGCCGCCAGCAGATCCCTATAATGCGCGGCTTGCTGACCGGTACCCCTCCGGTCGGCGCTTCACCGGAGCGTGCTTGTGCAGGTCGTCTGTCTCGATCTTGAAGGTGTGCTGGTCCCAGAAATCTGGATTGAATTTTCCCGGCGAACCGGCATCGCCGAACTGTCCCGCACCACGCGTGACGAGCCCGATTACGACAAGCTGATGGGCTTCCGGCTCGATCTGCTCGAACGTCACGGCCTGAAGTTGGCCGACATTCAGCGTGTCATTGAAGGCATGGGCCCCATGGCGGGCGCCCGCGAGTTTCTCGACCAGCTGCGTGAGCGCTATCAGGTGTTCATCCTGTCGGACACTTTTTATGAATTCGCGAGCCCGCTGATGCGCCAGCTTGGCTGGCCATCGCTCCTTTGCCATCGCCTGCAGATCGACGCCGAGGGCTTTGTCCGCGGCTGGCGGCTTCGCATGCCCGATCAAAAGCGGGCGGCCGTCAATGCGCTGAAAGCGCTTAATTTTCAGGTGATGGCAGCCGGTGACTCCTATAACGACACCGCGATGCTGGGCGCGGCCGATGCCGGCTTTTTCTTCCATCCTCCCGCGGCCATCGTTGCCCAGTTTCCGCAGTTCCCGGTCACTGAGTCCTACGATGAACTGCGGGCGTTGATCGACGCCGCTGCCACCCGACTTGCGAGCTGAACTCCGCGCGGCCATCACGGTTGGCGCCGGCGTCATCGTCGCGCTGAACTTCGGCAAACTGCCCCCTGCGCTCGCGGAACTGCGCGCCGAATTCGGGTTCACGCTGGTCGAGGTGAGCTGGCTCACCTCGCTTCTGATGTTTGCCGGAGCGTGCTTCGGCATCGCGGGTGGGTCGATTGCAGATCGGTTCGGCCATCGTCGAACCATGCTGAGCGGCCTCACGCTGGTGGGCGTCGCTGGGATGGTGGGTGCGGTCGCTCACCGTGCCGAGCTGATGTTCGCAAGCCGGGTGATCGAGAGCCTGGGGATGCTGCTTGCCGTGCTGCCCGGACCGGCGATGCTGAGTCGCTGCGTGCCGCCCGAACGTCTGCGCGGCTGGCTGGGGGGCTGGGGCGCCTACATGCCGCTGGGCATGAGCCTCATGCTGATTGCAACCCCCTGGCTGATCAGCGCTGTGGGCTGGCGAAGCGCCTGGGTCGCCACCTCGGCCTGCGCGCTTGGCTGGGCGTTCCTGGTCGCGCGTGCCCACCCGCGATCCGAGCCGGAGACTGCGCAGTCTGCGCAGCCCAGGGCGTCGCTCGCGCGGCTGATGGCGCTCACGCTTGCCTCGCCCGGTCCCTGGTTGCTGGCGGTAGGCTTTCTTTTTTATGCCGCCCAGTTTCTCGGGGCGTTCAGCTTTCTCCCCACGATCTATCGCGAGGCGGGAATTGACCCGCGCGCGGGGGGCGCCCTCACTGCCGTCGCCGTCCTCGGCAATGCCCTGGGCAACCTCGCATCAGGGCACCTGCTGCAGCGCGGCGTTCAACGATCCACGCTGCTGATCACCGCAGCGTGCGTGATCGCCACGATGTCCTGGGTGGTCTACGGCAGTACCCTTCCCTTCGGGGTGCGTTATGCGGCGGCCCTCATGCTGTCGATCGTGAGCGGCCTGGTCCCCGGCGTGTTGTTTGCCACCGTACCGTCGTATGCGCCCGATCCGCGAGCCGTCTCGACAACAGTGGGCTGGATGCAGCAGGGCTCGGGCATCGGGCAGGCGCTGTCGCTGCCCCTGATCGCACTGCTCGCGCAGTGGCATGGCGACTGGTCGCTCACCTGGGTAGCAATCAGCGTCTGTGCGGGGATCGTGGCTTGTGTAGGCCTCGCCATGCGCCGGTATGACGCGCGGCGTACGGGATAAGCGTCACCGATCGAGCAGCGCTCGAGCGCGGGCTATCGCCTCGGGGGCTTGCGCTCCTGCCCCGGTTGTCGCGGGCGCGGACGGCGCGACCGCCGGGCGGTTGAGCCGGTTGCGTCGCTGTATCAGCCACCACAGAAGGCCCCCGCCCGCCAGCATCGCGAACGGACCGAACCACAGTAGCCAGGTGTTGCTCTGCAGCGGCGGTCGATAGAGCACAAAGTCGCCGTAGCGCGCCACCATGTAGTCAAGGATCTGACTGTCACTTTGCCCTTGTGCGAGCAAGGTTTCGATCTGTCGCTTGAGATCGACCGCCAGATCGGCGTTGGAGTCGGCAAGCGTCTGGTTCTGACAGACGAGACAGCGTAATTCCTCGGACAGGCGCTTGAGACGCTCGGAGGACGCGGGAGCCGGCGCCGGTGCGCTCGGCGCGGGGAGGGGGGGAGAAGCCGACATGGTCTGGACCGACGGTTAAGCCTTGACGCGCGAGTCTCGCACAGTCAGGTGATGTCCGGGGCGTCGCGGCCGGTTGACGGCCAGTTCACACGCTCATCGAATCCGGTCTTGGCACGCAGACTGCAAAGCGTCTCACTGTGCTCGGGTTGCATGCTTGTGTCGAGCAGCTCGATCAGCCTGGCAGTGTCGGTCCCCAGGCGCGCGCTCGCGTGCGTGGCGCGCAGCAGCTCCTCCACCTCGGTGTTGTCCAGATCGTACCCGCGCTGCTCGATGATCCAGGAGCGGTACATCGCAATTTCTAGGAGCAGGAGATCAGACACGTGGGGAGATCAGAGAAATTTGGAGGCGGTGGGCAACAGACAAAATATTTTCGAGAGTTTCTCCATTAGTCAAAAAATACTCGAAAAGTCATTTATTCAAGGATACCCTACCCCTTACGCTAGCGGTCAAACAATTCGATTAACGTCATGCCAAAACGGCGATCGTCAGCCATCGAACCGCTTCCTGATCAGTCGGAGTCATCGCCTGACCCCGACGACCCGCTCGTTTTTCTCAAAGGCGTCGGCCGAGCCCTGGTTGAAGAGCGTCGCCGATGCGGGCTGTCGCAGCAACAGGTTGCCGAACGAATTGGAATCGAGCCAGAAACTGTCAGCCGAATTGAAACGGGGGTGATTTCCCCCACGCTCATCCGGCTACGGCAGTTTGCGAAGGTCTACGGCTGTTCTTTACAGGGGTTGCTCGGCCGTACATCGGATACCCTGCCCGATCTTGCACAGCGTATCGCAGTGGAACTGGATCCCCTTCCGCCTACCGATCAGCGGCATGTCGCCGAGCAGGCAATGGCCACGGCAAGA
>JALREG010000145.1 GCA_023253905.1 Burkholderiaceae bacterium | reverse complement strand
ACAATGCCCATTGCGAGCACGAAGAGCGGAAATGCCATGATGGTGTCCGAGAGCCGCGTGACCAGACGATCCCACCAGCCGCCGAAATAGCCCGCTGCAAGTCCCAGCGGCAAACCAATCACAAACGACGCGGCCACTGCGGCAAGCGCAATACCGAGGTCGAGCCGGGTCGCCACCATCACCCGCGACAGCATGTCGCGACCCAACGCATCGGTGCCGAACCAGTGCTGCGCCGAGGGCGGCTGAAGCGCAGCCGCCGCGTTGCTCGCGAGGGGGTCATAGGGCGCGATCGACGGACCGGCAATGGCCAGCACCACCAGCAGCGCGAAGAGAATCGCCGCAAACAGTGTCACCGGATTCTCGGTGAGCACATGGCGCGCATGGGCCGCCAAGGAGCGGGGCGCGCTCATGCGTCCACGCTCACACGCGGATCGACCACGAGATAAAGAAGATCAACCAGCAGATTGACGACTACGAACAACACGCCCATCGTCAGCACAAAGCCCTGCACTGGCGCGTAGTCGCTTGCCGTGAGCGCATCAATCGCGTAGCTGCCGATGCCGGGCCACCCGAACACCTTTTCAACGATCACACTGCCGCCCAGCATGAAGCCAAACACCATGCCGAGGGTGGTGATCACCGGCAGGAGTGCATTGCGGAGCGCATAGGCAAACAGCACGGTGAAAGGCGTGAGTCCGGACGCGCGCGCGGTGCGGATGAAGTCGGATCCGAGCACGCCCAGCATCGACGCCCGGGTCATGCGCGCAATGGGTGCAAGTACGAAAATCGCCATGGTGGCCACGGGTAGCGCGAGCTGCTTCATGGCCGCCCACCAGACTGCACCCTCGCGAGCGATCAGCGAATCGATCAGCAGAAAGCCGGTCACCGTGGGGGGTGCGGAAAACATCGGGTCGAGCCGCCCCATGGGTGAAGGCGCCCAGCCAAGCAGGTAGTAAAAGCAGTAGGCAAGGAGCAGCCCGGTGAAGAAGGTGGGAAGCGAGACGCCGGCGGTGGTGATCACCCGGCAAATCTGATCAATCCAGCTTCCCTGCCTGACTGCGGCGAGCACCCCTAAGGGCACCGCGATCGCACAGGCCACCACCAGCGCAACCAGCACAATTTCGAGCGATGCGGGTAGCCTCTGCGCGATTTCGGTGAGCACCGGCTGCCCCGTGGTGAGTGACAGACCGAGCTCGCCACGCCCCAGATCGCCGAGGTAGCGCAGGAACTGCTCGGCGAGCGAGCGGTCGAGCCCGAGTTGTCGCCGCACCTGCTCGATCGCTTCGGCAGTGGCTGCGCCTCCAGCGAAATAGGCCGCCGGATCCCCCGGCAAGGCACGGGTGAGGATGAAGGTGATCACCACGACACCGAAGAGGCTCGGCACCGCGGCGATCAGGCGCTTGGCGATCAGTCTAAGCATGACGGACAGGGCGGCTGTGAACGTTCAGAGCAACGCTCAGCCCTTGGATAGCTGCCGATAATCGGGCTGCAGATGGAACCAGTACATGTAGCCCTGCACATCGCGCCGCATGGCGACATCCATCGTGGGCTGCAGGAGCGGCACCCGCGGCACCTCGTCGTAGGCGATCTGGATCATGTCCTTCACAGCGCCTTCGTAGACCGAGCGCTCGTTTGCGAACTGTGCGGTCGAGATCAGCTTGTCGAGCGCGGGGTTCTTGTAGCTCATGGTGTTGAACACCGCATCCTGGCTGTGATAGCACCAGAAGAAGAAATATTCCGGGTAATCGAGCCAGCCGCCGAAGCGGTTGACGATCATCGGCATGTCCTTCTTGAGAAGCGCCGCGCGCCAGGTGGCGCCTGGGATCTTGTTGATCTGCGCCTTGATGCCGATCGAGGCAAGCGATTCCTGGATCAGCACCGTCATCGGCTCACCAATGGTCGCGCCGCCCAGATCGAAACTGATCGTGGTTTCAAAACCGTTGGCATAACCCGCCTCGGCAAGCAGCGCGCGCGCTTTGGCCACATCGGTTGAATAACCCGTGGGTTGCGGCCAGGCAATGCTGGACACCTTGGATGAGCCGCCATAGAGCTTGGCTGCGCGCTTGTAGATGGCGTTGTCGAAGAGCTTGTCGTAGGGCAGCACCCAGGCCACCGCCTGACGAACCTTGGGGTTGTTGAACGGCGGTTTGGTGACGTTCATCCCAAGATAGAACATTGAATTTTCAATCGGCATCGAGGAGACCTTCACCACCGAGGCGTCCGAGGAAAGCTCGGAAAAATCCTTGGGTGGCAGGTCGTAGGTGATGTCGATATCGCCCTTCACGAGGAGCGCGCGCCGGTTGCCCGCATTGGGTACATCGCGCTGCACGATGCGACGCAGTTTGGGCATCGGGCCACAGACCCAGTTGTCGTTTCGGACATAGATGATTTCCTGACCGGGTTTCCAGGATTCCACCCGGTAGGCGCCGCCGCCCGCCGTGTTGTTGCGTGTCCAGTTAAGACCCCAGGGGTCTTGCGCCGTCACATGCTTTTTGACCAGTTCGCTATTGAAGATCGACGGTACCGGCACCGCGAGGTCGGGCATCGAGAGCTTATCTTTCTGCAGGAACTTCACGCGAAAGGTGAGGTCATCGACCACCTCGAACTGTTCGGGCTTTGAGAGCGAGCCTGCTGCCATCTGGAAGGTGGGAAAGCCGCCCACGCTTACCGCGCGGTCAAAGCTCCATTTCACATCCTTGGCGGTAACCGGTGTGCCATCGTGAAAGCGCGCGTTCGCACGCAGCTTGAAGGTGACCGACATGCCGTCAGGCGCCATCTGCCAGCTTTCTGCGAGTTCAGGTTCGAGCTTGTCGCGGTCATAGACCACCCGGCCATCGGGCAAGGTCTTCCGTCCATAGGTCATCAGTCGGTCATAGCAGATCCAGCTCACGCCATACGCCGGGCGATTGGCGCCCACGGTATGGATATCGAGCGAATTGGGCCCGAATTCATTGGCCACGACCAGCACATCAGCCGGACGTGACTGAGCGTGTGCGGCAAGCGGAAGCCCGCCGCCCAAGGCCATTGATCCTGCCGCGGTTTGCGAAATAAATTGCCTGCGATCCATGAAGGGCTCCATATTGTTTTGAGGAGGAAGGGGTCAGGAAACTCGGGTGGTCAGTAAACGATCGCAGTCGGGTGCGGCGACCGCTTGCGAAGCGCTTCGCGATGCGAGGTAGCCGCGCCAGCCACCGAAGGTGGAGATGTCCTGCGCGCCATGAAGCCCGGCCGCCTCGCACAGAAACCCATGCACCCGCTCGCCATTTGCAAGTTCAACCGTCCCCAGCCCCAAGGGCGAAGGAATCAGCGCAAGAAAACTTCCGACTTCAGTCGCAGGCACATTCCAGACCTCGACCTCCAGCGCGACACCGTTTTCGTCGACGCGGACCATGCCAGGCCGCGCGGGCGTTGCACCGGCCAGCGCATAAAGGCGGTAGCGGGGGGCGGTATGGGTTTTTTCACGAAGTACGGCCCGCCGCTCGGTCAACTGCCCATTGAGCGGCAGGCCCGACATGTGGGCCCCGACCGCCGCGATCGGCATGGTTACCTCGACGGCGGGGCGAGGCAGGAGCGAGGGTTCATCGATCGCACGATTCGCGAGTGCGGCCTCCCAGTTTCGGGCCCAGTGAGCGAGCGCAGCATCATCATTGGCGCGGGCGATGAAGGTCACCCCAAACGGCAGGCCGGTGGCGCTCAACCCGGCTGGCACCGCTAATGCGCACCAGCCCAGCAGGTTCACGAAATTGGTGAATTGGCCCAGTTCCGCGTTGACGCCGATCGGGTCGGCAGCCAACGCAGCGTGACTGGGATGGCGAGGCGCGGTGGGCACCATGAGAATATCGGCATCGGCCCACAGCGCGTTGAGCGCCTGGCGTGCGCGCTGCAACTGGTACTGCGCCTGAAAGGTTGCCACGGCATCGAACTGGCGGGCCCGCCCAATCACGGCCGCCACGGTAGGATCCATTTTCTCGGGCTGCGATTCGATCAGCGTGCGAACCACGGAGTAGCGCTCGGCCACCCAGGGACCCTCATAGAGGAGCCGTGCCACCTGGTAGAGCGACTCGAGATCCAGCGTGGTGACCGA
>JALREG010000113.1 GCA_023253905.1 Burkholderiaceae bacterium | reverse complement strand
GCCGTGCATGCCGACGAAAGTGGCCGGCGCTTCGCCTGGCAGGGACTGGGTGAGGCAGAAGCGGTCACGGCCGATGAGCGTGTATGTGCCGATCCGGTCGCGGAGCAAGGATGCACTGCGGGTCGCGGGGCCGAAGCAGCCAGCCTCGATCAGCGCCGCGCTTTCATGACAGTCCACCGCATCGCCCAGCGTGATGGACACTTCGCGGGTGAAAGCGGCCTCAAGACCAGCGCGTACTCTGCAGAACGCCACCCGCGGCTCACCCGACAGGGGCGACTCGAGCATGGCTGCCAGACGGGGAAATGACTCGATCCGGAGGATCTGCTCGGGCGGCACATCGATGAAGCCGTGGTCCGCGGTGGCAAGCAGGAGCGTGCGGGTACCAACCAGATCGGTGGCGATATCGGCAAAAAGACCTTCGAACGCCTGAAGCGCCTGGTATGCGGGCTCGCTCGCACAGCCGTACTCATGGGCCGTCATGTCGAAGTGCGGCAGATAGACGTAGACGTAGTGCCCCTCGGGTGCGGGGGGAGCAAGGGCCTCGGTGATCAGCCGCTTTACCTCATCCAGTTTCGTGTAACCGCGCCGGGTCGACCCGGCGAAAGCATGCCGGCTGAAGGCGGAATCGGCAATCCACGAGGGCTGTAGCACCGTGCAGTGGGCCTGCATGGCGCGCGTGAGGGCCGACCACTGGAACAGGTCTCCCGGCTCGATTTCTCCTGGCGCACCCCAAAAATCAAGGGGAAGCGGCCGTACCACGGCATGGTGCGACGGCGACCAGAGATGCCAGCCGGTGACGGCATGCTCTGCGGGCGTTTTTCCCGTGGCAAAGGTGGTGACCGCTGGCGCTGTGCTGGAGGGGAAGGTGGACTCGATCTCGCACACTCGTGCCTGGGAAAGCGACCCCGAACGGCTCAGCCGGTTGATCTGGGCGCAACCTACGCCATCGAGGAGGAGCAGCACGATGTGTCGCGTCTCATCGATACCGCGACTGAGCGCCGGGTTCGCAAGCGGTGCCAGCGGCGAATGCTGAACGGGCGATCCGAAGCGACGCCCGATCTGTGCGGCCAGGTTGGCGATCGTCCGGCCCTGGGTGTAGGCCGGAACATGAACGGGCATGAGCGCGGGCCTCAATCGGGGAAGCGCCGCGTCATGACCAGATCCCAGACCCCGTGCCCCAGCGCCAGACCGCGACGCTCGAACTTGGTGGGCGGACGGTAGGCGGGGCGTTCAGCGAAACCGCGCGCCTCGGCGATGTCCTCGGACAACCGAACCTCGCCTGCGGAGTTTTCGAGCAGCGGTTCGCTTGAAAGCACCTGCAGCATTTGAAGCGCGTAGTGGGCCCAGTCGGTTGCGCAGTGAAGCACGCCGCCCGGCGCCAGGCGGCTCGCGATCAAGGCGACCACCTCGGGCCGGATCAGCCGACGCTTGTGGTGGCGCGCCTTGGGCCAAGGGTCAGGGAAGAACACATGGACCGCGGCAAGGCTATCCGGAAGAATCATGTGCGTCAGCACATCAATTGCATCGTGCTGAATGATGCGCAGATTGCTGAGCCCTGCCTCATCAATTCTCCTGAGGAGCGACCCCACCCCGGCTGGGTAGACCTCCGCGCCAAGGAAATTCCGCTCGGGTTGCGCAAGCGCGATTGCCGCGGTTGATTCGCCCATGCCAAATCCGATCTCGAGTACCAGCGGGCCGTCTCGCCCGAAAATCGTCGACGCGGCGATAGGCTCTGCACAATAGGGAACGCTGAACCGGGGCAGGAGCGATTCGTAAGCGCTTCGCTGACCAGAAGTGAAGTGCCCGCGGCGACCGGAGAAGGAGCGGATATGAGGATGATTGGAATCTGACGACATCGGACGGTAAGGGGCGCTCTGCTAAACCCCCCGATGATACCCGCCGCTAGTTTTCGCCAAACAGCTGTCGCGCCCGTCCAGCCGTAGCAGAATCCCGTCACGCGGCGAAGAAATCAGGTGGTTGTTCTGCGGGATCAAGTCAGGATCGCATGACTGTGCTTAAGATCCACAGTCCCAAACCTCCCCGCGCGAAAGTCATCAATCATGCGTGCTCTATGGTTTACAGGCAGTCTCTTCCGCTGCCAGCTGGCCCTTGCTCTGGCGCTCGCTTGTGCGGGCGGTGCGTGGGCCGATGTTCGCGCGGCGAACCCGCCCGTTGAGGCATCAACCGGGCAGGCGACAGGGGACGCAGAGTCCTCCTCTGACGCACCATTTGGCGTTTCACGCTGGGGCGTTTTCGTGAGCGGATACCGCTATGCCGAGTCGGTGATGCAGATCACCGGGCCCGCCCTCGGGCTAAGGGCCGATCGACCGTTTCAGGCTGCAGAGCGGTCCTTTGTGCTTGCGAGCGAAGTCTCGGTCGGTCGTGCCGACTATTCGAGTCCGGTCAGCGGAGACATCAATGGCCTGCTTCGTATTGGTTCAGCGTTTTTCCTGCACCCGGACGGTCGACCGGCTGCGGCCTGGATCCCGCGTCCGGAGTTCGGGCTCACCACAGAGTGGACTGACCTGCGCGGGCGCTCCACCGCGGGCAGGGTAGGGTACGAGCGCTTCAATCTGTCGCTCTGGCTCGGTGGTTCCTGGGAAATTGCCGACGAGCAGCGGGCGAACGTCATGCAGTTGCGCGCGGCGCTTCTTCTCACGGGATGGCAGCGGTCGATGCTGGCACAGGCGGGTGCGCAGTATCAGAATGTCACCAACACTCAGCGACGGGGCATGATGCTGTCGCTTGAGCAACCCTGGCAGTGGGGCGAGACCCGAGCGAGCGTCCGTGTGCAATTTCGTGCGGTCGAACGCTCGAACTTCGTGTCAGCCGGCACCGACACGGTGTATGAACCCGCCAACCGGAGCGCGGAACTAAGCGTGACGCTCTGGCGCTAGCGGATGCGCAGGGCCAGGCTGCAGCGGCCTTACAGTTTTTTCAGAATGCTGAGCAGATTCGAGAAATTATCGGTCCAGGCCTTGAACCCCGGGCGTGGTTCGAGTCGCGTGAAGTCGC
>JALREG010000059.1 GCA_023253905.1 Burkholderiaceae bacterium | reverse complement strand
ATGCGGTCAGGCACTTCTGCTGGGGTATCGGTGACGACAACCCGCTGTTCTGTGATCCCGCTCACGGTGCGGCTTCTGACTGGAAAACCGCGCTCGCACCGGGCTGCTTTCTCTACACCATCGACGACACGGTGGTGGCGCCAAAGCTAAGAGGCATACAGTGGCTCTACGGTGGCACCCACTGGCAATGGTTTCGGCCGATCCGACACTTTGATTCATTCTCGGTCCACGCGACGCTCATCGATGCAGTCGAAAAAAGGGGGGGCAAGGCGCGCAACTTCATTGTGCAGACGGGCGAGATCCTCTACACCAATCAACACGGGGAGCGGGTGTGCCGCGCGTTGGGGCGTACCGCCCGAACCGCGCGTGCCAAGGCCCAGGATGGGTTGCGCTATGAGCCGCGACCCGCGCATCGCTACAGCCCGGAAGAGTTGGAACACATCGCGCATGCGCTCGATCACGAGGAACTGCGCGGTGCCCAGGTCCGGTTCTGGGAAGACGTGGAGGTCGGCGCCGCAATTCAACCAATGCTCAAGGGCCCGCTCACCATCACCGACATGATCTGCTGGTACTCGGGTGCGGGCCATAGCTATCAGGCGCATCGCCGCGCCCATCTGCATCGCAGGCGTCACCCGGCCGATGCGTTCATCAATTCAGACACTGGCGCGCAGGACAGCGCGGCACGAGGACATACCGAGAGCAGGATGGCCCGCGAGGTGGGGATGCCTGGAGGCTATGACGTGGGGCCTCAGCGCATATCGTGGCTGGGGCAGCTGCTGACCAACTGGGCGGGTGACAGCGGCTTTGTGCGCGAGCTCGACGCTTCCATCCGCCGCCCTAACATCTTTGGAGACGTGTCCTGGTGTCGCGGTCAGGTTGTTGACAAGCGCATTGAAGAGGATGCCCATCTGATCGTTCTTGACCTGCGGGTTGAGAATCAGCTCGGCGAAATTACTGCAACAGCCACGGGCGTTGTCGAACTCCCCACGCACCAGACTCCGGTTGGCGCTTTGCGGCGAAGCAGTCCATGACAGCCCGCGGCACCTCTGGAAAGGCGTATCGGCATGACTGAGGCGAGAGCATTCTCAGGGATCAGGATCGTTGACTTCACCCATGTGCTGTCGGGGCCAGTTGCCACGGCGCAGCTCGCCATGCAGGGCGCGCAGGTCATCAAGATTGAGCCGCGCGAGGGCGAGATCAATCGCGCAACGCCGGTGTCGCGCGAATGGAGTGATCGCGGCATGGGACCGCTATGGATGGCGGTTAACGTCAATAAGCGCAGCCTCACGCTCGATCTGCGTAAGCCGCAGGCGATCGAGATCGTCCACAAACTGGTTCAAAACGCCGATGTGGTGTGCGAAAACTTTCGACCCGGTGTCATGGAAAAGCTCGGCATTGGGTGGCGTCAGCTCTCATCGATCAACCCCCGGCTGATCTACTGCGCGGTGTCGGGATTCGGAACGACCGGGCCTGAGGCGCGCACGGCGGCGTTCGACGGCAAGATCCAGGCCCTCTCAGGCTTGATGATGCTGAACGGCGAGCCCTCTGGCGGGCCGATGCGGGCGGGCTTCCCCGTGGCTGACATGGTGACCGGCATTACAACGGCTTTCGCGGTGTCAAGCGCGTTGTTTCAGCGTACGCATACGGGAGAAGGTCAGTATGTGGACGTGTCGATGTTCGAGTCGATGCTGGGCGTATTGAATTGTCAGATTGCCGAATACACGATGGCGGGCTTCATTCACCCGCAGTTCGGAAATAGATCGGTGAGCCTCAAGCCCACATCAGACCGCTTTCGCTGCGGGGCGGGATGGCTGGTGCTGGCGGTTATGACCGAGAAGCAGTTTGGCGCGCTGATGCGTTCCATCGGTTGCGAAGCGCTTCTCTCCGATCCACGGTTTGCAGACTGGCCCGCGCGTATCCGGCATGCGAGCGAGCTCAGAGCGGTAATCGAGGCCGGCTTTGATGATGGCCGATCGCCATCCGATTGGGAGGCAGCGCTGACCGCCGCTGATGTTCCGTGCTCGGCAATCGCTCATTTGAGTGAGGCGATCAACCACGAGCAGCTCGCGCACCGCAGATTTCTGCAAACAGTCAGCACACGCTACGGCGATATCCGGCTCGCAGGCCCCGCGTTCAGTTATGCCCACGGTAACGGTGGCATTGATCGGGCGCCGCCTGCGCTCGGAGAACACAACGAAGAAATTCTTGAAGAGCTGGGTTATCCGTTGGAGACGATCGCTGCGCTGCGCAGCGACCAGGTGATTTAGGCATTGCACCCTTAACCAACCCCGTGAACAGGACCGATACCATCATGATGAAGCGACGCTCTCTGATCAAGGCTCTGGCAATCGCTCCGGCGCTTGCTGGCGGACCGGGCTACGGACAGGACGGCTGGCCAAGACGGCCGATTCGCATCATTGTGCCGTCGGGCCCCGGGGGCACTTCGGACATCCTGCTTCGGGCGCTTGCGGAGCCGCTGGGAGCGGAGCTTGGTCAATCGGTGGTGGTCGACAACCGTCCTGGTGCTGGCGGCACGGTCGCAGCCGCTGCGGTGGCGCGCGCAGACCCTGACGGCAGCACGTTCATGATGAATTCGCTTGCCACTCACGGCATTGCGCCCGCGCTCTACAAGCTCTCGTTCGATCCCGAGCGCGATGTGAGCGCGGTGGCGCTGCTCGTTCAGATGCCAAACGTCCTCTATGTTCGCAGCGACTTTCCAGTACAAACAGTCACCCAGTTACTCGACTATGGCAAACGGAATCCTGGAAAGCTCGCGTATTCATCGTCCGGGCAGGGCACCACGACGCATTTGTCGGGTGCGCGGTTGTCGGTGGCAAGCGGGATCGACATGCTGCACGTGCCCTATAACGGCGCGGGCCCCGCAGTACAGGCGGTGCTCAGGGGAGAAGTCAGCTTCGCATTCGAAAATATCGGTGCCGTGGTCGGTCAGATTCGAGGCGGTGCACTCAAGCCGCTGGCAGTCACTGCGGCGGCGCGATCGGTGCAGCTGCCCGATGTGCCAACCACCAGCGAGTCGGGTCTGCCCGGTTTTGAAATCGCGACCTGGTTTGGCGTGGTCGGACCAGGTGGCCTTGCGCGTTCAATCGTAGAGCGCTTCAGTCAGGCGTGGGAGACCGTGATGCGGCAGCCCGCAAGTGTTGAGCGCGCCATGCGCCTTGGGGCCGAGCCGAGGTTTCTTGGCGCAGCCGCCTTTGATGCATTCATGCGTAGTGAGCGCGACCAATGGCGCGAAGCGGTGAAGGCCGCTGGTATCAAGGTTGAATAGGTGCACCCGTCCATGCCCGCGCGCTGGAACTTTGCCGACGTTTGGGAAACTATCGCCCACACTGCTCCCGATGCGCTTGCGCAGCGGCACGGAGAGCAGGTCTTCAGCTGGTATGAATTTGACTCGCGGGCTGCGGCTTTCGCTTCGCGCCTGGTCGAACTCGGGCTCGAGCGCCAGGACAAGGTGGCCTTGTACCTCTACAACGGTCCGGAATACATGCAGGCCATGTTTGGCTGCTTCAAAGCCGCCTACGTGCCGGTTAACACCAACTATCGGTATCTGGAAGACGAGCTCGTCTGGCTATGGAGCAACGCCGATGCGGTGGCGGTCGTTTTTCACGCAGCGTTTGCCGATCGGGTGGCCGGATTGCGTGCCCGGCTTCCGGCAGTGCGAGCATGGGTGTGGGTGAGCGATGGCAGCGGGTCCTGTCCTGACTGGGCGCTAGACTGGCAGGCCTTGAGCGCGCCGCGGGCCTCGGTCCCGGCTCTGCCGTGGGGGCGTAGCGGTGACGACCTGCTCCTGGTCTATACCGGGGGCACAACCGGTCAGCCACGTGGTGTGATGTGGCCGCAGCACGATCTCTATCTCGCGTCTAATACAGCGGGTGATCCGCCTGAGGCTGACCTGGCTGGCGTCACAGCGCGGGTCAGGAGGGCGTTGACCGACCACACTGCCACACCGATCGGGCTGCCAGCTGCGCCGCTGATGCATGGCACGGCGCTGGTGTTTGCTGCAACCGTTCTGAATCGTGGCGGCACCTTGGTCACCCTCACTGAGCGAGGCTTTGATGCCGAGTCGCTGCTCGACACGATCCATCATCGTCGGGTCAGTGACCTTTGTTTCGTCGGTGATGCGTTCTGCCGGCCGATTGTCGATGCACTCGACTCGCAGCCCGCGCGCTGGTCGGTCAAATCGCTTCGTGCAGTCTCGTCTTCCGGCATGGCCTGGAGTGCGTCGTCAAAAAGTCGGTTTCTCGCCCACGCACCGGATGCACTGCTGATTGACTTTCTCAATAGCAGCGAGGCAAGTGGCATGGGGCGCGCCATCGCATCGCGACGCAGCGCTCCGGACAGCGCACGCTTCCGGCTGGGTGAACGAGCTTTTGTCGTCGACGATGAGCTTCGAGCCGTCGTTCCGGGTAGTGGTGTCGTTGGCAGAATCGCGGTTCGAGGCTATGTGCCGCTTGGGTACTACAAAGATCCTGAACGCAGCGCCGCGACATTTCCCGTGATTGACGGTGAGCGTTGTGCGATTCCAGGTGACTATGCCACGCTCGAGGCCGATGGCTCGATCAGGCTTCTCGGGCGTGGGTCGGTGAGCATCAATACGGGCGGTGAAAAGGTCTATCCGGATGAAGTGGAGGCCTGCATCGCCGAATTCCCAGGCGTGGTGGATACCCTCGTGGTGGGGGTTCCGGATCCGCGTTTCGGAGAGCGGGTTGCTGCACTGATCGAGCTTCGCAAGGGGGCTACGCAGCCCACCACCGACGCGATCCGGTCACATGTTGCAGCGCGACTGGCAGGCTACAAGGTGCCCCGTACGGTGTGCTTTGTAGCGTCGATTGGCCGAGGACCAAACGGCAAGGCCGATTACCCTGCGGCCCGACAGCGGGTGATCGAAATGACCGCAACAATGGCTGATGACTCTGGCCGGAGGCCACGATGAGCGATGCCCCTCAGATCCTGATCGGGCGTGATGAGACCAGTCCGGCGATCGTGACCGTGACCCTCAATCGCCCGGAGAAGCGCAACGCACTCTCACCGGAAATGGTGGTTCGGCTTGCCCGGTTCTGGCGCGAAGTCGCTCAGGACACGAGTGTCCGAGTGGTGGTGGTGACCGGGGCGGGAGATCAGGCATTTTGCGCAGGCGGCGATCTCGGATCGCTGATTCCTATCATGATGCGCTCGCGTGAACCCCGTGATGAATGGGAGGAGGCGCTGGCCAAGAACCGCAGGCAGCTGGGGGAGGCGCTTCTCAGAACCTCGCAGTTCTTCAAACCTGTGATTGCTGCGATCAACGGATCTGCGTATGCAGGCGGTGCGGAATTCGCGTTTGCAACCGATCTGCGTGTCATGGCGGACGACGCATCGCTCGCTGTGACCGAAGTACGAAGAGGCCTGATCGCGAGCGGTGGATCGCTGGTGCGGTTACCCCGCCAGATAGCCTGGGCGCATGCCGCCGAACTCCTTCTTCTGGGTGAATCGGTTGATGCGACGCGGGCCCTGCAAATGGGTCTGGTGAATCGGGTTGTGCCGCAGCCTCAGGTGCTTGCCACCGCACTGGACCTCGCCCGGCGCATGGCACGTGGTGCGCCGGTTGCCCTGGAAAAAACCAAAGAGGTGATGGTTCGAAGCAGCGGCATGCCACTCGATGAAGCCTTTGCGATTGAGACTCAGTGCACCAAAGAGAACGCGGCCACTGATGATGCCCGCGAGGGGCCACGCGCCTTCATGGAAAAGCGCGAGCCGGTGTACACCGGTCGTCGAACCACCTGATTTCCCATATCCAAGCCATGCATTCGACACCCCATACCCTGACTCCGCTATCCGGCGTCCGAATCGTTGATTTTTCATCCAACATGGCGGGCCCCTATGGCGCGATGATTCTTGCGCAACTGGGGGCAGAGGTCATCAAGGTGGAGCCTGTTCAGGGCGATGATGCACGGTCGTGGCCCCCTTTTGTGGAGGGCATGAGCCTCACACATCGCTTCCTGGGTGCGGGTAAACGGGCGATCGCCCTGGATCTGAAGCACCCCGATGGGCTCGCCATTGCACAGGCCTTGATTGCCCGAGCCGATGTGGTCCTGCAGAGCATGCGGCCGGGCGTGGCTGATCGTCTCGGCATTGGAGCGAAGGCGTCGTTAAGCCTCAAGCCCGACATCCTCCATTACGATCTGAGTGCCTTTGGTCATGGCGCAACGGGGCAGACCAGGCCGGGCTATGACCCTCTGATCCAGGCGTTTTCGGGGATCATGATGATGACGGGGCACGATGATGGTCCGCCCACCCGGTGCGCACCATCGCTGGTTGATCTGGGAACCGGGCAGTGGATTGCGATGGGGGTGATGGCCGCCATCATGGCCCGTCGTGCGGGGCAGACCGTATCGACGATTGACACCGCGCTGATCGATACCGCGTTCGCGGTGGTTCCTTATCAGGCCAGTGCCGCCAGGCTGAGCGGCGAGCGCCCGCCCAAGGCCGGCTCGGGTAATCCGATTGCCGCGCCCTATCAATGCTTTCGTGCTCGCGATGCTGATCTGCTGATTGCTGCACCCAATCAGCGACTATGGGAGGCGGTGGCCAACACGCTGGGCGCAAGCGAATTGCTGGCTGACCCAGATTTTGCGACGGTCGCCTTGCGGTCGGCCAACCGGGAGGTCCTTGCGCGTCGTATCAACAGTTACCTCGAGCGCGAATGCGTCGATGTCTGGGTGGCGAGACTGAGCTCGGCGGGTGTGCCGGTCTCTCGTGTGCAGGGCCTGGAAGAAGCGGTGAAGAGTTCTATCGCGAGCGAGCGAAAGACGTTTATTGAATCGGCGCAGGTACCACTGGTTCGCCTACCCTGGCTTTTTGATGGTGAAGCCTTGCCTTGGCGCTCACCCGCTCCCCGATTGGGCGAGCACACCCTTGAAATTCTGTCCGAACTCGGGTTCGATCACCAACGATGCCAGGAGTGGGTAACCAATGGCGTCGTGATGGCTGCACCCGCCCACTGATCCGAATCCACTCAATCAGGGAGACACCGCATGAAACGACGCTCAATGATCTCTGGGGCTACCGCGCTGGCAATGATTACTTCTTTGGGAGAGGTGGGTCGAGCCTTGGCGCAGGACGCCTTTCCAAGCCGGCCTGTTCGTATCGTCATCGGCTTTGGCCCAGGCAGTGGAACCGATATTTTGGCCCGCTTGCTCGCTGAAGAATTACGTCAGGTGATGGGGCAGTCATTCGTTGTAGAGAACCGACCCGGCGCGGCCGCGCAAATCGCAGCGACCCTGGTGGCAAAGTCGGCGCCAGATGGCTATACGCTGTTTCTCACCTCGAATTCGTCGCACTCGGTCAACCCGCATCTGATGAAATCGCTGCCCTATGATCCGATTGCAGATTTCACGCCGGTCGGTGGTACGGCCTACTTTCCGTTCATCCTGGCGGTCAATGCGTCCTTGCCGGTGCGCACGCCCGCAGAGTTCGTGGACTACGCGCGCGCGCAGCGCGGACGAATCAACTACGCGTACGGCACCCCCACCGTGCAGATTCCCGCTGAGGCACTTAACCGATTGCTCAAACTAGAAGCCACGGGGGTGTCCTACAAGAGCAGTCCGGGCGCGCTCACTGACGTGATAGGTGGGCAAGCGCAGTTCCTGGTGGTTGATCTGGCCTCCGCGCGCCCGCATCTGCAATCCGGTAAGTTGCGCGCGCTTGCCGTGACAACCTCGCAGCGCTCGAGCCTCGCGCCGGATCTCCCGACCATTGAGGAATCGCTCGGACTCAAGGATTTCGATCTTGCAGCCTGGACCGGCGTGTTTGGTCCGGCCGGGCTCCCGCCTGACGTGGTGCAGGCCCTCTCAGGCGCGCTCCAGAAGGTACTATCCAAGCCCGAGGTTCGCGAAAAAATCATCACCGCCGGGGCTGAGCCCACTCCGTCAGATGCTGCGAGCTTTCGCAAGCTGGTGGCCCGTCAATTGGAGGTGTGGGGGAAAAAGATCGCCGACGCCGGTATCGAAAAGCAGTAAGTGCTGCCGGCTCGGCCGACGCGAAGACATGACTCTGCAGACGTCTTGGAGACGACTACCACTGACGGCTGCGACCAGGGTGCGTT
>JALREG010000406.1 GCA_023253905.1 Burkholderiaceae bacterium | reverse complement strand
GGGGCGATCGGGGTGTTGGGTGCGCTGATTCAGCGCGGCATCAGCGGCCGGGGACAGTCGGTGCAGGCCTCGCTCTTTGAGAACAATGTGTTTCTGGTGGGCCAGCACATGCTGCAGCACGCCATCACCGGCGTCGCAGCCGAGCCGATGCCCAACCGGATCTCGGCGTGGGCCGTGTACGACGTGTTCACGGTTCGCGATGGCGAGCAGATTTTCCTTGCGGCGGTGAGCGACCCCCAATGGAAAACATTCTGTGAGGCATTCGGATTTCATGACCTGCTGTCGGATCCGGCGCTTGCCAACAACAACCTGCGGGTGGGAATGCGGCCCACGCTGATCCCCGAACTGAAAAGGCGACTGGCGGTTTTCAGCGCCGCCGAACTCGCCGCTTTGTTCGAGCGCGAAGGCCTCCCCTACGCGCCCATCATGCGCCCCGAGCAGTTGTTTGACGATCCCCACCTGCAGGCGACCGGTGGACTGGCTGAGGTACGCCTCACAGATGGCCCTGGCGCGGGCGGCACCGCTCAGGCTGCGCTCCTGCCGCTAACGCTCGCGGGCGATCGTCTGGGTGTCCGGCTGCAACCGCCCTTCCAGGGCGAGCATACCGAGGCACTTCTCGCCGGACTCGGCTACCCGCCGGAAAGAATCTCGGCCCTCCAGGCGTCCGGCGCGGTCCGCTGAACGGACCTGGCACTGGACGCCTGTCGCGTTCGGTGCTGCAATGGGTCATCGTCACCCTCCCCGGAGCGCTCTGCCATGACCGTTCACGACGCCCGTCGCCGCCTGATCGCAGCCACTGCCGGCCTGCCGCTCGCCGCCACGCGGGTCTCGCGATGGATGGGCCCCGGTGCCCTCGCCTTGCCGCTGACCGCGATCGCGCCGGGCGCGGCGGCCCAGAGCGCTGCCTGGCCCAATCGCCCGGTTCGCCTCCTCGTGGGCAGCCCCGCGGGATCAGGCACCGACCTGGTGGCACGTGCCGTCGCCGCCCGGATGGGTGAGCCCCTCGGCCAACCGCTCGTCACAGAAAATCGCATGGGCGCGGGCGGGCAGATTGCCACTGAAGTGATCTCCAAGGCCACGCCCGATGGCTACATGCTGCTTGCGCTTTCCAGCGCGCACGCGAGCCAGGCCGCCACGCTCAAATCTCTGCCCTACGACCCGATTGACGGGCTGCGCTGGGTATCCACCGTGGGCGTGTACCCGCTCATCATTGCCACCGCCGCCGACTCACCTATTCGCGATCTCGATGACCTGATCCGCCGCGCGCGTCAGTCCCCGGGGAGCATCAGCTATTCCACCTCCGGCATCGGGAGTGCGCTACACCTGATCGGCGAGTGGCTGGGCGCAGCCACCGGGACACAGCTCACCCACGTGCCCTATCCGGCAGGCGGCGGTTTCGGCTACACCGACCTGATCGCGGGCCGCATTCAATTGATGATCAACATCCCCGGCCTGATCGTGCCCAATATCCGCGCGGGCAAGCTGCGCGCGATCGCAGTCAGTTCGCCCAAACGCTATGACGTGCTGCCTGATGTGCCTACGCTGTCGGAAATTGCGCCGGGGCTGGAAATCATTTCCTGGCTGGGCATCGTCGCGCCGCCCGCCACCCCACCCGATATCGTGACGAAAATCAACGCAGCCGTGCGAAGCGCCATTGCCCAGCCAGAACTCCAGGAGCAGCTGCGCAAAGCGGGTGTGACCCCGCAGGCCAACAGCCCCGACGAATTCAGGGCGGTGGTGGCAGAAAGCATCGATCTGTATCGCAAGATTGCCCGCTCGCGCGGCATCGAGCTGCAGTAGCGCGCCGTCGCGGTCGTTCCGCGCGCGCAACTTTGGAAAGCGCCGGGTCAGCCGAGCGCGGGCAGGCTCGCCTCGAGTCGTGCATTGGCCTCGGACAACCGGGCACGTAGCTCGGCAGTCCACTCACGCTTCAGGCGGAAGCCAGGCTGGGCGCGAGCGTGCCGCTCCACATCAAGAAGAATCTGCGCGTCGGGCGCAGTGACATCCCAGGGCACGCGGATAGGCTGCGGAATATGCCAGGGTGTGTCGATAAAGAGCTCGAGCCGGTTATTGTCCGGGTCGCCGAAATACACCGAGATCGAATCGCCGTGAGCGAGCGGCCCAAGCGTTGGGCCCTCGAGCGTCACCAGATCGCCGGCCTGCTTCACGCGCGCGTAGAGCCGTTTGAGCGTGGCGAGGTCATCAACCCGAAATGAAATCTGCTGCACGTTGCCCGCGCTGCCAGGGGCTCTCCCCGAGCCAATGGCGAGTTGATGATGCTCATCAACACTACGGGTGAGAAACGCAAACTCGCCGTTTGCGATCGGGCCCCGATCGGTGACCACAAAGCCGAGGTAGGTGGTGTAGAACTGCACCGCACGCTCGACATTGCTCACAAATATGCCGCAGTGGCTGAAACGGATGTTCATGCGCGTCCTGGCTCAGTCGAGTTGAATGCCGGTTGAGCGGATGAGTTTGTCCCAGCGCGCCAATTCGCGATCCATGAAGGGCTGCTGCTCGGCTGCGGCGATATTCATGGGCATGCCACCGATGCCCTGAATTCGCGCGATGTATTCGGGCGAGCGCACCAGCGTGCCGATCGCCTCACGCAGCCTTTCAACCACCTGGGGGGGCGTCGCCGAAGGCGCAAAGACCGCCATCCAGCTACCCGCTTCGAAGTCGAGCAGACCGGTTTCGATGAGGGTGGGCGTGTCGGGCAGTTGCGGCGATCGCTGGGTACTGCTCACGCCCAGCGCCTTCAGCCGCCCCGCCTGAATGAAGCCTCGGGCGGCTGAGATATTCTCCATTGTGAAGTGGACCCTGCCGGCGATCATGTCCTGGTGCGCGGGTGCCGCACCTTTGTAATGCACGGTCTCCATGTTGAGGCCAAGCTGCTTCAGAACAATTTCGCCCCAGATGTGCTGGGCGGTACCCACTCCTGCGGTGGCAAAGTTGTACTTGCCGGGGTTGTCGCGCACCAGACTGACAAACTCGCGCAGGTTGTTAACCGGTAGCGAAGCCGCCACCAGAAACACCGTGGGATAGGTGGCGAGGAACCCCACCGGCACGAAATCTTTCCTCGCGTCATAGGGAAGCTTGCGAAACAGAGCGGGATTGAGCGCGATATTGCTCACGCCGCCCAGCATGAGGGTGTAGCCATCGGGCGCTGAGCGTGCCACATGCTCAGTGCCAGTGATGGTGCCGGCCCCGGGGCGGTTTTCCACCACCATATTGACCTTCTGGTCCTCGGTGAGCCGCTGCGCGACCTGCCGGCCCAGAATATCGAAGCCACCGCCGGCCGCTGTCGGAATCACCAGGCGAATCGGTCTTGACGGGAAGTCTGACTGCGCAGACGCGTGGCCCGCCAGTCCCAGCATGAGCACCGCGGTGGCTGCCATCAGAGTGAATTTCGCGCTTGGACGGATCATGGACATTGAATCCCCCTGCCTGGTTGTTCAGGTTTGTAGCGGCATTCTGTGGAAGTCCAGGCAATCGGGCAAGCTTCGAGCGATGCAGCCCCGCCTCATTCGAAACCCGGACCGGGTGGCCGAGACCGGATAGCGCCCGCCGCCCGAAGTCGTTGCATAATCGCTCGACCTGCGTTCCATGCGCCCGCAATGCCTGGCAATCGATCTGGCGGCCCGTCGTAGCCGCCCAGGAAGGAGACAGACCCGTGATGTTCAAAACAGCCGCAGCGGCCGCCCTGGCAGCCTGTATCAGCCTCTCGGGCGCGCACGCGCAGGAATGGGTGGCCAACAAGCCCATCCGATTCGTGGTTCCCCAAGTCACTGGTGGCGGGGCCGACGCCATCGGGCGCGCCATTGCAAAGGGCATTTCAGACCAGATCGGCCAGCCCCTGGTGGTCGAAAACCGGCCAGGCGCCAACGGTGGTGTGGGGGTCGAGTCGCTCATGCGGGCGCCCGCAGACGGCTACAGCCTGCTGCTGGTTTTCACCTCGCTGATGGCGCTCAACCCGGCGGTGTATGCGAAGCTGCCCTACGATCCGCTCAAGGATTTCACCCCGCTCGCCGGCATGTGCGAGGTGCCACTGGTGATGATGGCCAGTAACGCGGTCAACGCCCGTGATGCGGCCGAGCTGGTGAAGCTTGATCGGTCACAGCCCGGCAAGATTGACGCGGCCTCCAGCGGTAACGGCGCTTTCTCGCATCTGCTGATCGAAATGATGAACGCGAAAACCGGCACCCGCTTCACGCACATCCCGTTCAAAGGCGAGGCGCCGGCCGTACAGCATCTGATGGGCGACCATGGCCCCATCATCTATATCGGCACCCCGGCGCTCGCCATTGCCCATCAAAACTCTGGGCGCCTCAAGCTTCTCGCCGTCACCACGCAGAAGCGGATGCCTCAACTTCCCGAGGTACGCACGCTCGCCGAGCAGGGCTTCACCGAGTTCAATGAGAGCTTCTGGTACGGCGTAGTGGTGTCTTCCGCCACCCCGCCCAACATTGCCGCCGTGCTCCAGCGCTATGCGCAGCAGGCTGCCAATCAGCCTGCCGTACAGGAACAACTCGGCCGCCACGGCTGCGGTCCGCTACCACTCAGCGCCGCTGACTTCGACAAGCGTATTCGCTCCGATCACGCCAAATACACCGGCATCGCGCGCGCTGTCGGCATGAAAGTGGACTGACTCATCATGAAACCGCAACTCAAGCATGTCGGCATCTATGTCAATGACATTGACCGGATGGAGCAGTTTTACACCCGGGTTTTTGATCTGAAGGTGACCGATCGCGGACGCGTTCCCCGGCTGGACAACCGTCAAATCGTTTTCATGAGCGGCGCGGTCGACGCCCACCACCAGATGGTGCTGCTGGCGGGTAAAGACCCGGCAAGCGGGCCCAGCGTGGTGTTTCAGTTTTCGTTTTACCTGGAAACGCTGTCCGAGCTGCGCGCCATTCGTGACCGGTTACAGGCCGAGGGCGCTACCGACATCAAAGCGATCTGCCACGGCAACGCCTGGTCGGTCTATGCACAAGACCCAGAAGGCAATGGCCTCGAAGCCTATCTCGACACCCCCTGGCATGTGCCGCAGCCCCATGGCGTGCCTTTCGATCTGTCGCAGAGTGATGAGACCATCATGGCGCAGACCCTCGAGCATGTGAAGGCGACGCCCGGATTTCGCCACCGCGACGAATGGATGCGCGAACAGGCGCAGTTGCTGAACGCTTGACCTTTCCCTTCCCTCACCCCACGGAGCCCTTCCTCTCATGAAACTCGTCTGCTACCGACACGGCGGCGCCACCCACTACGGCGCGGTCAAAGACAACGGCAAGGTCGTTGACCTCGGCACGCGCCTGGGCGCTCAGTACCCCGACATTGTTTCGTTCATCGCGGGAGATGGGCAGGCAATCGCCCGTCAGGTGGTCGCCACCGAACCGGGCGATTTCGATTACAACGCGCTCGATCTGCTGCCGGTCGTTCCCAACCCCGGAAAGATTCTTTGCGTGGGTCTCAACTATCACGACCATGTTGA
>JALREG010000384.1 GCA_023253905.1 Burkholderiaceae bacterium | reverse complement strand
ACGCGGGTGATGGCCGCCATGCGCATCCCACGCAGGGTCTGCTCGATGTCTACACCATCCGGATGGTGTAGACATCGAGCAGACCCTGCGTGGGATGCGCATGGCGGCCATCACCCGCGTTAATCACATGCACGTTGCCGCGCGTGCGGTCAACGTGTTCGGCAATCAGGAAAGGCGCACCGCTTTGCGCATGCCGCACAACAAACATATCGGCATGCATGGCAACCAGATTGTCGATGGTGTCGAGCAGCGACTCGCCCTTGGCGGTGGACGAGGTATTGATGTTCAGATTCACGACATCGGCCGACAAGCGCTTGGCCGCAATCTCGAAGGTCGTGCGGGTTCGGGTGGAGTTTTCAAAGAAAAGATTGAATACCGACACCCCACGAAGAAGCGGAACCTTTTTCACCTCGCGGTCGGACACCCCCAGGAAACCCGCCGCGGTGTCCAGAATGTGATGAATCAGACCGCGGGACAGGCCCTCGATCGTGAGCAGATGTTTCAGCTCGCCGTGAGCGTTCAGTTGCGGATGACGAGAGGACATTGCTATGGGCCGCCGGTTACTCGATCACAAGCGAAAATCGACCCGTGTCATCACGGCTCAGCACAAAGGCGCGATCGGCCGGCAGTTCATGCCGCACGCCACAGAAATCGGCCGACACCGGTAGCTCGCGGCCGCCACGATCGATGAGTACGGCCAACCGCACGCGGGCCGGTCGACCGTAGTCGAATATTTCATTCAAGGCCGCACGTACCGTGCGACCGGTGAACAGGATGTCATCCACCAGCAGGATGTCGGCGCCTTCCACTTCGAACGCGAGGCGGGTGGACTTGAGATCAACTGGCAAACCGCGGCGGCCGTAGTCGTCGCGATGAAAGGCGCTGGAGAGCGCGCCATCAGGGCCCGTCAGTTGCAGGTCACGGCGCAGGCGCTCGGCCACCCAGACCCCACCGCTATGCACCCCCACGACAGACAACCCCTCCCGCGCGTGAGGCAAGGCAGCGGCGATCGAATCTCTCAGGTGCGCGTAGGCGCTTTCGACGTCAAGCGTAATCATCGGTTTTGCAGATATTGTTGAAGGATGATCGCAGCCGCCTGGGCATCGATGTTACGCCCGCCGCCCGCAACCGATTCCGCTTCCACCGTGCTGTAGCGTTCATCGACCAGATCGACCGGCAGCCCGAACCGACCATGAAGCTGGCGGGCAAACCGCTCGCAGCGCGCAGTCATGTCGTGGGGGGTGCCATCGGGGTGAAGCGGTCGCCCCACCACCAGACGATGTGGCTGCCACTCGGCGAGCAGCCGTCCGATCGCGTCAAACCCGCGCGCCGACACCCGGTTGTCAATCTGCGCGAGCGGCCGCGCGCTCGCGGTCAGCGTGTTGCCCACTGCCGCGCCGATTCGCGATGACCCGAAATCGAAGCCAAGGAGTGTTTCATCCTGCTCAGGCATGCCCGGCTGCCGACGCGAGGAAGGCGGGGTTGATGCCGAGCAGCGCGAAGGCTTGGGCCAGCCGCTCGTCAGCGGGCGTATCGAAAATGATCGAGGCGTCGGCCTCAACAGTCAGCCAGGCGTTGCGCGAAATCTCGTCTTCGAGTTGTCCAGGCCCCCAGCCCGCGTACCCCAGCATGACCAGGATACGCTCAGGGCCCTTGCCGGCCGCCACGGCCTCCAGCACGTCTCGCGACGAGGTGAGCCCGATGTCATCGTTGACAACGACAGTGGAACCCCACTCGCCAACGGGCTGGTGCAGCACAAAGCCACGATCGGTCTGAACCGGCCCGCCTTGCATCACAGCGGACCGCGCAAGTGCCGAGGGGTCGAGTTCGAGTTCGATCCGGCGAAACAGGACAGCAAGATCGATCTCCATAGGCCGGTTAATGACCAGGCCCAGAGCACCCTGGTCATTGTGCTCGGCGATGAACACCAGACTGCCGCCAAAGTTCGGATCTTCCAGGCTGGGCATGGCGATGAGAAAGTGATTGCTGAGGTCGCTCGCTGATTCGGTCATCATGTCCCGGATTATATGATCGACGCCCGCGCCCTGTAACCGAGACCCCTATGACCGACCATCCACGCCCCACGTCCTTCCCTGATGCCGGGCTCGCCCTGGTATGGCTGCGCCGCGACCTGCGTCTGGATGACCATGCAGCGCTGGCCACGGCGCTCAAACACGCCGACCGCGTCGCCCTCTGCTTTGTTTTCGACCGCGGTATTCTCGATCCCCTGCCGCGGACCGATCGGCGGGTAGCGTTTATCCGCGAGTCCCTGGTCGAGCTGGATCACCGGCTCCGGCAGCTGGGCGGTGCCCTGTGGGTGACGCACGGTGAGCCCGCTGAGGCGATTCCCGCGCTTGCACAGCAACTGGGCGCTCGGGTGGTGGTGGCCGCGCAGGATTACGAACCTGTCGCGATCGCGCGAGATCGCGACGTGGCTTCGCGGCTTGCCGCCTCGGGCTGCGAGCTCATCACCTGCAAAGACCACGCGATCTTTGATCGTAGCGAAGTACTCACGCTGGACGGTCGCCCGTTCTCGGTGTTTTCGCCCTACAAACGCGCCTGGCTGCGTACTCTTGAGGCCAACCCCAGCGCGCTGACCCGCCACGACGCTGCGCTCGCCGGGAGGCTGCGCTCGCCACAGCCGGGCACCGACGGATCCACCTGGCATCAGACTGGCGTACCCACCCTCGAGGCGCTCGGCTTTGAGCCGGTTCAGCTGGCCGAGGTCGGCATCGTGCCAGGCACTTCGGGCGCCGAAAAACTGCTCACCGATTTTGGTGGCCGTATTGGACGCTATGCCGAGGCGCGCGACTTTCCCGGCATCAAAGGCCCCTCGTATCTGTCCGTTCACATGCGATTTGGCACGCTCTCGGTGCGGCACGCCGCACGCCTCGCCCGCCAGGCAATCGAAAGCGACCCCGCTGCTCGAGCCGGGGCCGACACCTGGCTCTCGGAACTCATCTGGCGCGACTTCTATTTTCAGATCCTCTGGCATCACCCGCGCGTGGTCGAACGCGCTTTCCGCGCCGAATACGACGCGATTCGCTGGACCGACGATCAGGCGCTGTTCGCGGCCTGGTGCGAGGGCCGTACCGGCTATCCGCTGATCGACGCAGCCATGGCTCAGATCAACCGGACCGGATACATGCATAACCGGCTGCGGATGGTCGTCGCCTCATTCCTCACCAAGGACCTCGGGCTCGACTGGCGCTGGGGCGAGCGGTATTTCGCTGACCACCTGATCGACTTTGACCTGTCCGCCAACAACGGCGGCTGGCAGTGGGCATCATCAAGCGGCTGCGATGCGCAGCCCTACTTCAGGATCTTCAATCCGGTCACGCAGTCGCAGCGCTTCGATCCGGAAGGCCGATTCATTCGGCGCTACCTGCCGCAACTCGCGAATCTGTCCAACAAGGATATCCACGCACCCTGGCTTAGTCCCGCGATGGTGCTGGCGGGTGCGGGCGTGACACTTGGCAGCACGTACCCCCGCCCGATCGTCGATCATGACAAGGCGAGGCAGGCAACGCTTGCCCGCTATGCGGTCGTGAAATCGAAGGCAGTGGGCTGACCGCGCCCCGTTGAGCTCAGAGCTCGACCATCTCGAAGTCTTCCTTGCGCGCGCCGCACTCCGGACAGGTCCAGTTCATGGGCACATCTTCCCAGCGGGTGCCCGGGGCGATGCCCTCATCGGGCAGGCCAGCGGCTTCGTCGTAAATCCAGCCGCAGATCAGGCACATCCAGGTGCGAAACGGGGCGTCGGTGGTGCTCATGTTGGCGAAGCTGTCCGAGTGAGGGTTCGAAAGGAAGGATTCGATAAAACGGTTGCGCGATAACGGACTGCAAAAGGCGCTGTAGACAGTCGGTTAGCTCTACAGCACGCTCTTCAGAAGCCGGCCCATTTCGGACGGATCGCGCGTTACCTTGATGCCGCAGGACTCCATGATGGAGAGCTTCTCCTGGGCCGGACCTTTGCCGCCCGAGATGATGGCGCCTGCGTGCGCTGGCGCTGGGCGTGACGCTCGCCGGCGCGTGCAGCCACGTCGCGCTGGCGCAATCGCCCTTCGATGTCACCGAGGCCTCGCTGC
>JALREG010000365.1 GCA_023253905.1 Burkholderiaceae bacterium | reverse complement strand
GTGTTGGCCTCAGCGGGCGTGGACACCGGAATGACATTTGAAAGCGTGACCGCGGGTGCGGCCGCCGCCAGGGTGAGGTTCGCGCGGTTACCCACGCCGGTTTCCACCGAGCCATTGACGTTACAGATGATGCCGGCGGCGCTGCAGACCGCAGCCACTTCCATTGCACGATAAAGACCACCCGGCTTGGTCGTGTAGATGGAAACGATCTCGGCGGCGCGACGCTCGATGATCTGGATCACGTCATGCGCGTTCCATGCGCTTTCGTCTGCCATCACGGGCGTATCGATGGCGCGCGAGACCTCCGCGATACGCTCGATTCCCATTACCGGCTGCTCGGCATATTTGAGACCGTAGGGCTCCATGGCACGGAGGGTTCGGATCGCCTCGCCCGGTGTGGCGTAGCCTTCGTTGGCATCGACGCACAGATCGACTGCGGGTCCGACTGCTTCGCGAATGGCACGAACGATTTCGATGTCGCGCTTGGGGTCCTGTCCGACCTTGATCTTGATGGTGCGGATACCCTCTGCCGCCACGCGTGCGCATTCGGCGACCGCCTCATCGATCGCCAGCAGCCCGATTGAGTGGGTGACCGGTACCCGGCTGCGGGCGAGGCCGCCCAGGAGCGTGTAGGCGGGCACACCGAGTGTCTGCGCGGTGAGGTCATAGTAGGCAAAGTCGACTGCCGATTTTGCGTAGGGATAGCCTTTGATCGCAGCGTCCATCCGGCGGTGCAGTCCGGCGAAGTCGCCCAGCGGGTGGCCCTGGATGGCAGGCAAAAGATAGCGCTCAATCACCAGCCGCGCGATGGCAGGTGATTCGCCGAAATATCGGCCAAATTCGCCGCCCCAGTCTTTCAGTGCGGGCGACTCACCCCAGCCAAAGCGGCCTGAGCCGTCGCCGAGCTTCACAAGCACATAGCGGCCGATGGGTTCTGTGAGGCCGGTCCATTTGTGCACGCGTCGCGTGGGCAGGTGGACGAGTAGCGTTTCCAGGGTGGCAATCGAGGCGAGCATGATGTCAGCCAAGTCCAGGTAGGGGGTGGGAGGCGTCAAGGAAGGGCAGGTCGAGCATCAGACTGCTGTATACCCGCCGTCCGCCAGCACATCCGATCCGGTGATGAACGACGCGCCGTCGCTCAGCAAAAACAGCGCGGTCTCGGCGATTTCTTCGGGCCGCCCCAGTCGGCCGGCGGGATGAAGCGGCGCGAGTGCGGCATTGACGGCCGCCTCATCGCCATAACGATCGGTGAGCCGGCTGGTCATGATGGCGCCGGGAGAGAGGCTCACCGCGCGGATGTTGTCTTGAGCATAGTCGACCGCCAGGGTGCGCGTGAGCGAATGTAACGCTGCCTTGCTTGCGCTGTAGGCGGCGCCAGAGCGCGCCGTGACGTGTCCGAGTTGTGAGGCGATGTTGAGGATCACGCCTCCGCCGGCCGCGATGAGATGAGGAATGGCCCAACGGGACATCAGGAACGACCCGGTGAGATTGACGCTGATGGCGCGATCCCAGTCATCGAGCGGGATGTCTGCGACGCGATTACGCGGCGTGGCGACCGCTGCGTTATTGATGAGCGCGTGCAGTGCTCCAAAATGCGCCACCACCTGTTCGACCGCGGCATGGCTGGTGTCGCGATTTGAGATGTCACACTCGATCAACAGGACATCGGCATGGTCTGCGTAACGTTTCCTGAGGACGGAGCCCGCGTGATCGAGCGCGGCCACCCGCGCGCCAGCTGCGCGGCAGCGCATTACAAGTGCATGGCCCAGATCACCGGCTGCGCCGGTGACGAGCACAACGCGTGCATCGAGACAGTGTGGAGCATTCATCAAAGTATTATAGGAGCGGGTGAGTGCCGCAAAGGGGAGTCATGAAACAGCTTGCCGCCGAACAGGTCCGTTTTTACCGGGACCAGGGCTATCTGAGCCCGATTCGCGCTTTCGGTGCGGAGGAAGCCGCCCGTTATCGCGCATTGCTCGAGGCAGGCGAGCGGGTGCACGGTCTTGCTCCGGATCAGCGGCGGAAAATGTATCTGTATCTCAAGTGGATGGACGACATTGTGCGCGACGCCCGCGTGCTCGATGCGGTGGAAGATCTGATCGGCCCCGACATCCTCGTCTATCACATGACGCTCTGGATCAAAGAGCCACACACCGATGCTTTCGTGAGCTGGCACCAGGACTCCACCTACTTCGGCCTGAGCCCGGCCGAGCATGTCACGGCGTGGGTGGCGCTCTCACCGTCCAGTGAGGAGAGCGGCTGTGTGCAGGTGGTGCCGGGCAGCCATCGGCGTGGTCAGGTGCCGCATGATCAGCTCACACGCTCGGCCAATCTGTTCGTCACCGGGCAAACCATTGCCATGGCGGAGCAGGAAACCCTCGACACGATGGTGCTTGAGCCCGGTGAGTTTTCGCTTCATCACACTCACACTTTCCACAACTCGATGCCCAACGGTTCGAACGACCGTAGGATTGGTCTGGGGATCAGCTATATCCCCACGCGCTGTCAATGTTCGGCCAGCGTCAGACTATCGGCGACGCTAGTTCGAGGGGAAGATCACTTTGGTCATTTCGATCTTGATCCGCCGCCGCAGGCCGACTTCGATTCAGCTGCCCTCGGTGTGCATCGGCGGGCCATGGAGCGTTGGCATGCGGCGCGCGCCGAGCTGATCCCGGCTGCCCACTCAGGCAGGGCCTGAGCTTCACGCCGCTCGCCACGGTAACGAAGCCGCTCGGTCGCGGCCTGATCGGGCGCATTCGAGCGCGCCCGTGGTCAATCCGCACTCAGATTACGATCCTTGATGATCTTGTCCCACTTGGTGAATTCGCTGCGCAAAAAGGCGCTCGCGCTTGCGCGGGGGCTGGCGACCGCTTCGAGTCCGTCGCGCTCCAGCACCTGCCGCATGGCGTCGGTCTTCATGGCCTGTGCAGTACCGTGGTTCAGCCGATCAAGCAGTGCCGCCGGGGTTCCGGCGGGGGCGGCGAGAATGAACCAGTTGAGTGCTTCAAAGCCCGGTAGCGTTTCGGCTACCGCAGGGGCGTCGGGTAGCGTAGACAGGCGCTTCAAGCCGGTGGTGGCCAGCACCTTGAGCCGGCCACTTCGCACATGCACCATCGACGATCCCGGATTGTCGAACATCAGATCCACCCGGCCTGCAATCAGGTCGGTGAACGCCGCGCCTGCGCCCTTGTAGGGGACCTTGTTCACGTTGATCTGAGCGTTGGCCGTCAGCAGTTCGGTAGCCAGGCGCTGAATGCCGCTGCTGCCAGGCAAGGCGAAGTTGATCGATGTGCCCGAGCGCGCCATCTGGAGCGCCTCGGCGAACGTGTTTGCTTTGAAGCCCACCGGTGCCACCAGCACCTGCGGGGTTGAGGCCACGATGGTGACCGGCTCGAAGTCCTTGAAAATATCGTAAGGCAGTTTGGCAATGAACGAGGGCGTGATGCCGAAGGCTGCCGAGCTGATCAGGAGCGTGGTGCCGTCAGGGGTTGATTTGGCCACCTCGGCGGCGCCGATCTGGCCGGTGGCGCTGGGGCGGTTTTCCACCGCGACCGATCGATTGACCGCCTTGCCGAGTTCAACAGCCAGTGCGCGCGCGAGCACATCCACACCGCCGCCGGCGGCAAAAGGCACCACCAGACGAATCGGCCGATCGGGCAGGTCCTGCGCGTGGGCGTTGGCAATCAACAGGCTGACGCAGCCAGCCGCTGCGGCGATAACAAGTCGGCGGTGTCGAATCATGATGAACGGGCTCCGTTAGCGGGTGGCAGTCAGTCCGGTGGCGGGTTGAATCGTTCGGGGCGACGCCCGGGCGAGTGCAGGTTCAAGCATGCGCGGTCGGCGCAGCGGCTGCGGTTTCCGATTCCGAAATTTGCAAGGTCGATACCCTCGCTACCCGCTAGGATGCACGGGCTAACCAGGCCATAACGGAGGGGACCCGTGATCCGCATTCTTCTCGTCGCATTATTCGCTGCCT
>JALREG010000333.1 GCA_023253905.1 Burkholderiaceae bacterium | reverse complement strand
CGTGCGGTCCGCGATCTCGCAAAATGGGATACGCGGGCGAGCGGCACGCGCCGAAGCGGCACCGGACGTGGCGTGGGCTTCGTACACTACGATAACGTGTCAGCCTACGCAGCCGTGTCAATGGATGTGAAGGTCGATGCGGCAACCGGCGCGATCCGTGTGCAGCGTGTATGCGTCGCGCATGACTGCGGCCTCATCATCAACCCCGATGGCGTGCGCAATCAGATCGAAGGCAATGTCATTCAGACGCTGTCGCGCGCACTGTATGAGGAGGTGCGCTCAAACGCTACGGGGCTCGAGAGCATCGACTGGGCAAGCTATCCGATCCTGCGGTTTGCCGACCTGCCTGACGAAATCGCCATTCGCCTGATTGACCGCCCGACGGTACGAGCGGTGGGTGCCGGCGAACCCGCGGCCTCGCCGATTTTCGCAGCGCTCGCCAATGCGGTGTTCGATGCGACGGGGGCGAGACTGAGAACCGTGCCGTTTACGCCAGAGCGGCTCAAGGCAGCCCTGGCGGGGAGGCCAGCGGCCGCTTGAGCGCTTCCGGGTTTGGGTCGGGTGAGGATCGGGTCAGACCTGACCCGGTTCACGCATAAGCGGGGTCGGGCGCCGGCATGTGCAGCACCAGAACCTCTGCCGGCGCTTCCGTTGTGGTGATGAGGCAAGGCGCGTCGCTGGCCGACACGAACAGGTTTTCAAGGTGCCCCAGCCGCTGGCCGTTGCGCTCAACCACGCCCTGAATCACGACAATGAACATCGCCACCGCAGCCGGAGCAATCCGGACCTCGGTGGCCGCCCCTGACGGTAGCCGGATCTGGTCAACGGCCAGCCCATCCGGGTCCGGGCCATGAACCACCTCCACCCGGGGCGCTTGAAGCGCTGCGAGCGCGCCCGCTTCCATGGGCATGAGCGCCTCGGACGCCCAGTGCCGCTTAGGCCCCACCCGCATCAATTCGCGCTGCTGCGGAACAAACTTGGCGCCGGGGTCACGAAACGCACGCATGGTGATGTAGTCAACACCCTCGGGACCCGCCACGATGGGGCCATAACCGGTGTAGGCCCCCGCATAGTGGACGGTGAACGCCCTCAGCGGTTTGGGGCTGCGGCCGATCGTACCTTCGCCACGCGTGAACAGTTGAAACTGATTCTGAACATGGAAATGCGTGGGATTGACCGAATCGGGGAACTGTTCAACCAGGTAGCACTGAGGCGTGCAGACATCATCGTCTGATGACTTGAAGAAGTCATTCCGCCAGTACCGCATCCCGTTATGCAGTTGGCCCTGTTTTCGCGCCGACTGGGCAAATTCACGGGTTCCGAGAAGAAGCATGGGTCAGTCTCCAATAGATTGGCGCTCGCCCGACGCGAGCGCCCGCTCTGACCGGGGCAGGACGCTCGCGCCGAAAACGTCATTCCCCTGTCATGGTGATTCCACATTCTAGAAGTTTTAAACCAACACCGCAGGCGCATTCGGCGAAAACGGCCGTTCATCCAGGCGCCACCACGATCGTTTACCCGCCTGCGATCCCGCGCTATGCTCCGCGACTTCCGATCTCACCTCACCCGTCCTGATGAGCACGATTGAACTCCACCTTGTGAGCAAGCAATGGGACGATACCGTCGCCGTCAATCAGATCTCATTTGAGGTGGCGGAGGGAAGCTTTGCCGTGCTGCTCGGTCCGTCAGGGTGTGGCAAGTCTACGACCCTGCGTCTGGTGGCGGGGCTGGAGCAGGTGAGTGAGGGTCGGATCAGGATAGGCGGACGCGATGTCACCCACGAGCCTCCCGCTGCGCGCAGGCTCGCCATGGTGTTCCAGTCCTACGCGCTGTTCCCGCACCTGAGCGTTGCCGAAAACATCCTGTTCGGGCTCAAGGTCCGAAAGGTGGCGGCCGACGAACGCGCCCGCCGCCTGGATCGGGTGGCCAAGCTTCTGGGGCTGGGCGAACTGCTCGCCCGCAAGCCCGCGCAACTCTCGGGTGGGCAGCAGCAGCGGGTCGCCCTCGGCCGCGCCATCATCGCTGAAGCGCCGGTGTGCCTGATGGATGAGCCGCTATCCAATCTCGATGCCCGTCTGCGCCACGAGATGCGCCGCGAGCTTCGAGCCCTGCAGCAGTCGCTCGGCATCACCATGCTCTATGTCACGCACGACCAGGTGGAGGCGATGAGCATGGCCGATCAGGTGATCCTGATGCGAGCCGGTCACATCGAGCAGAACGCAACGCCTGCCGAGCTTTACGAGCATCCTGCAACCGCGTTCACCGCCAGTTTCATCGGCACGCCGCCCATGAATCTTCTGCCCCTCGACATCGCGGGCGATGGCTGCCGAATCGCAGGTACGGCCGGACCGCTGATCACCCACCAACCCGCCGCCGACCTGCTCGCCGGCATTCGCCCCGAACATATTCGAATTACCGACTCGGGCGAGGTGAGTGCGCAGGTCGAAGCCGTGGAATACCTGGGCGCCGATACCGTGATTGCCTGCCGCGCCGGCAAGGGCGCGATCGTTATCCGGCAGCCTGGGCGGATCACACCGCGACCTGGCGAAGCCTTGCGTCTCACCTGGGCACCCGAGGCGCAGCACTGCTTTAACGCGATCACCGGCGCGCGCCGCAACGATATCGCTGCGCGCGCCCTCACCGCTTGACCCTTCCACAACCTGGAGACAGAAGATGACCCTCATCCATCCCCTGAAACGTGCTGCGGTCGCTGCAGCCGCCGCGCTTTGTGTAGGCAGCGCATGGGCCCAGACCACGGAAATTTCGTTCTATTACCCGGTTGCGGTGGGCGGCCCGATCACCAAGCTGATCGACGGCTACGCAGCCGACTTCATGAAGGAAAATCCCGGCATCAAAGTGACCCCGATCTACTCGGGCACTTATCAGGAATCGATCGTGAAGGCGCTGACCGCGCACAAGAGCGGCCAGCCGCCGGTCGCGTCGGTGCTGCTCTCCACCGATATGTTCACCCTGATTGATGAGGACGCGATTCTTCCGGTCAGCGATCTGGCCCGTACGCCTGAAGATCAGGCCTGGCTGAAGAGCTTCTATCCGGCGTTCATGTACAACAGCCAGACGGGCGGCAAGGTCTGGGGCGTACCGTTCCAGCGCTCAACAATCGTTCTCTACTGGAACAAGTCGCTCTTCAAGGAGGCCGGGCTAGACCCCGAGCGCGCACCGCGCAACTGGGCCGAGATGACCGACTTCGCGCAAAAGCTCACCAGGCGCGACGCTCAGGGTAATACCACGCAATGGGGCGTACAGGTGCCCTCGTCCGGATTCCCGTACTGGCTCTTCCAGGGATTCACCACCCAGAACGGTATCGAGCTCATGAACGAAGCCGGCACCGAAACCTACTTCGACAAGCCCGCCGTCATCGAGGCGCTGCAATACTGGGTCGATCTGTCTCGCAAGCACCGCGTGATGGCACCCGGCGTGATCGAATGGGGCACCACGCCGCGCGATTTCTTCGAGCGCAAGACCGCCATGATGTGGACCACCACGGGCAACCTCACCAACGTGAAGAACAACACCAAGTTCGACTTCGGCGTGGCCATGCTGCCGGCTTCCAAGCGGCGCGGCAGCCCGACCGGCGGCGGCA
>JALREG010000319.1 GCA_023253905.1 Burkholderiaceae bacterium | reverse complement strand
CCCGCCGAGATCATGGCCGTGGGGGACGCGATCGACCCCCTCACGCGAACCCTCAAGGTGAGAGCCCGGGTCGATAACAGCGCGCGCTTGCTCAAGGTGGAGATGCTGGGCCGTGTTCGGGTCAACCAGTCGCCAGGTCAGGGGGCGGTCGTGCCAGCGTCCGCCGTAGTGAGCCAAGACAACACACACTGGATCTACGTATCCCCAAGCCCGGGCGAATTCGAACCACGGCAAACTGAGATCACCTACCTCGGGTCAGATCGGGTGCTGATTCGCAGCGCGCTTCGTACCGGCGAACAGGTGCTGATTGAAAACACGCTGCTGCTGGCCAGAATTTATCGCGGTGCAGCCGACGCCAACGAGCGTACCTCGACATCGGGTCGAGGTGCGGCTCGATGAAACGGCTGATCCGTTATTCGCTCAATCAGCCGCTCCTGGTTCTGATTGGTACGCTGCTCTTCGTCATTGCGGGCATCGTCGCTTTCCGACAGCTTCCGGTTGAAGCCTTTCCGGACGTCACCGACACGCAGGTCACAGTGATCGCGCTTTACCCCGGCGCCGCAGCCGAGGAGGTCGAGAAGCAGGTCACGCTCCCGATCGAGGTCGCACTTTCAGGGCTGCCCAATTCCATCCGGCTGTTCTCCCACACGCAGTTCGGCCTGTCATTCAACGTCATCACCTACGACGACCACGCAAACGTCAACGTCATTCGCCAGCAGGTCAATGAACGGTTGAGAGGGGTGTCGCTGCCTGCGGGGGTAGAAGCCACCATTGCGCCAAACGCCACGCCGGTTGGCGAGGTGCTTCGCTACCGCCTGCGGGGCGAGGGCTACAGCCCGATTGAATTGCGTTCAATCGAAGACTGGGTGGTCGAACGATCGTTGCGGCAAGTGCCTGGTGTTGCTGATGTCATTGCGATGGGCGGCGCCATCAAACAATACGAGGTTCAACCCGATCCCGATCGCATGCGGGCCTACAAGCTCACCTACCAGCAACTGCTTGAAGCACTGGGCCGCGGCAACGCCAATGCTGGAGGGAGCTACGTCTCGCAGGGCGGGCAGCAGTTCACCATTCGCGGCATCGGGCTCCTGCGCAGTACCGATGACATCGGCCGAATCGCAATCGCCACACGAAACAGCACCCCCATTTTGGTGTCTGACGTGGCACAGGTTCGAATCGGCGAAGTGCCGCGCCTGGGTACGGTTGGGCAGGACGACGATAACGACGTGGTGACCGGAATCGTCATCATGCGTCGGGGTGAAAATCCCTCTGAGGTGCTGCGCCGGGTGAAGGAACGTATCGCTGATCTGAACGCACGCGGACTACCTCCCGGCGTCCAGATCGCACCCTTTTATGACCGCACCTGGCTCATGGAGCGCACGCTGCGCTCGGTTTTCACCAACCTGCTGGAAGGCGCCCTGCTCGTCGCGCTTGTGCTCTATCTGTTTCTGTCGAACCTGCGGGCCAGCCTGCTGGTGGTCATGATTATTCCGCTATCGCTCCTTGCCACGTTCCTGGGCCTGCGGATCATGGGCATTCCTGCGAACCTGCTGAGCCTGGGTGCGCTTGATTTCGGCATCATCGTCGATGGCGCGGTCATCGTGATCGAAAACATCATGTATCGGCTGTCCCTGCGCGGCGAAGGCATGAGCGAACGCGAGCGAACCAAACTGATTGAATCAGCCGCCAACGAAGTCGGCCGGCCCACGCTCTTCTCAATGCTCATCATCATTGCGGCCCATATTCCGATCTTCGCATTGGAGCGTCATGAAGGCCGAATCTTCCAGCCCATGGCCTTGTCGGTGGTGGCTGCGCTCATTGCCTCGTTGATTCTTTCGCTCACGCTATTGCCCCTGCTCGCCCGGAAGATGCTACAGCGACGGCTACCGCACCATGACAATCGG
This sequence comes from Burkholderiaceae bacterium, assembly GCA_023253905.1. The sequence goes on along the minus strand of JALREG010000319.1, from coordinate 3,630 downwards.
CTTGTCGCGTTCTCGAAACGTATCTACCGACCCGTTCTTGGCTGGGCCCTGACCTGGCGAAAAACGGTCGTGCTGGCCGCACTGCTCGCGTTTACAGCGGCGATGGGCGTTGCCACCCGCCTCGGCTCGGAATTCCTCCCCGAACTGAACGAGGGCACGCTCTGGGTCAACGTGCGCCTGCCCGCGAGCGTATCCATTGAAGAGGCACAGACGGTACTGCATCAGCTTCGGTCGGCAATGCGACGAGTTCCAGAGGTTCGTACCGTTGTGTCAAAAGCGGGAAAGCCCGAAGACGGCACTGATCCAAAAACAATCGCAATGGCTGAAATGTTCGTCGACCTGAAGCCACCCGAGGAATGGCGAAGGGGCCTCACCCGCGAGCGGCTGCTCGAAGAACTGGAACGTGCGGTTCAGTCCATTCCAGGTATGGAGCCCACCTTCTCGCAGCCCATTCGCGATAACGTGCTGGAGTCTATCTCGCAGATCGACGGCCAGATCGTCATCAAGCTTGCCGGCGACGATCTTGCCGTGCTTCGCACCACCATGCAGGCGATCGAGCACGAGGTAAAGCAGGTGCAGGGGGTGTATCGGGCCGAAATCGATCGCTTGGGCGAACTTCCTCAGCTGCTGATCGAAATCGATCGAGACCGCGTCGGTCGCTACGGACTCAATGTCGCCGACATCCAGGATGTGATTGAAGCCGCGCTTGCCGGGCGGCCGGTCACCAGCATTTGGGAGGGCGAGCGCCGGTTCGGGCTCGCGGTCCGCCTCGCGCCAAGCCAGCGGTCGCTCTCCCAGCTCGCCAACATTCCCATTCCCACCCCTGATGGCGGCTACGTGGCGCTTTCGGCGGTTGCAACCCTGCGGGAGGCCGGGGGCGCGATGAATATTGCACGGGAGGCCGGTCGCCGCACGATGGCTATCGGCATTTTCATCCGCGGACGCGACATGGGATCAGTAGTTGCCGATATGAAGCAGCGGGTTGATCGTCATGTTCAGATTCCGCGCGGCTACGTACTCAGCTGGTCCGGTGAGTTCGAAAACCAGGAACGCGCAATGAAGCGGCTGAGCGTGGTGGTGCCCCTATCGCTCGCGCTGATCTTTGTGCTGCTGTTCGATGCGTTCAAATCGCTGAAAGCTGCGCTGCTCATTCTCGTCAACGTGCCGCTTGCGCTGATCGGAGGCTTTGTGGCACTGGCCCTCTTCAACATCCCCTTATCGGTCTCGGCCGCCATCGGATTCATTGCCCTATCCGGGCAGGCGGTGTTGAATGGTGTGGTGATGCTGTCAGTTTTTCAGCAATTGCATGCGAGCGGAATGGGTCTGATCGAGGCCATTACCGAAGGTGCGATGCAACGACTACGAACGGTGTTGATGACGGCCTTACTCGCCGCGCTGGGGCTGTTACCGATGGCGGTCAGCACAGCGATTGGCGCTGAGACCCAGCGCCCGCTCGCCATCGTGGTGATTGGCGGACTGGCCTCGGCCACGCTACTCACCCTGCTCGTACTGCCCGTGCTTTATGCAATGTGGTTCGGGCGATCGCAAGGGGCGACATCCCTCGCCAAGGCGCAGGCTGCGTAAGTCAGCTGGCCGCGGCACCGGCCGGTCAGCGATACACCAGATCGCGCAGCCACAGGCTGAGTTCCGGAACGAATGTAATCACAGCCAGGCACGCTACCACCACCGCCACATAAGGCATGATCGGCGGGATGATCTCATCGTACGAAATCTTGGCAACCGTGCAGGCGGCAAACAGATTCACACCAAACGGCGGGGTGATCATGCCAAGCGCGAGATTCACCACCATGATGATGCCGAAATGCACCGGATCGATGCCGAATTGAATCGCGACCGGCGCCAGGATCGGCGCGAGCACCACAATCGCGGCGCCCGTCTCGATAAACATGCCAATCACGAACAGGAACGCATTCACCCCGATCAGATAAGCAATCGGGCCATCAAAATTAGCCGCCACCCAGTTGCCAACCGCAGCCGGTACACCCGCGCGCGTGATGAGGAACGCGAACAAGCCAGCGGTCGCGATGATCAGCATGATCACTGTGGTGGAGACCACCGTTTTCTGAAGCGCGCGGACCAGATCCTGCCAGCTGATCGTGCGATAGACGAACATGCCGACAATCAGCGCGTAGAACACCGCAGTGACTGACGCCTCGGTGGGTGTGAATACGCCGCCGTAAATACCGCCCAGCACCACCACCGGCATGAGAAGCGCGAGACTTGCCTGTTTGAAGGCCACGGCCAACTCCAGTCGCCCCTCGCCATCACGCTTGCCATGGCCGGTGACCTTGCACCAGACGAAAATAAACAGGATCAGTGCGGCGCCAATCAGGATTCCAGGCCCGAACCCGGCGATGAACATTTCACCCACCGACACCTCGGCCGACACCCCATAGAGAATCATGGGGATGGAGGGGGGGATGATCACGCCGAGCTCAGCCGATGAGGCCTGCAGCGCCGCTGCACGCTGAACCGGGTAGCCGTAGCGCACCATCGCGGGAATGAGAATCGCGCCAATGGCGAAGGTGGTGGCCACGCTGGACCCCGACACGGCGGCGAAGATCATGCAGGTGAGCACGCAACTCATCGCGAGCCCGCCCTGCACGCCGCCCACCAGGGCTCGGGCCAGATTGACCAGGCGCTCGGAAATGCCGCCCGCCTCCATCAGGTTTCCCGACAGGATGAAGAAGGGAATGGCGACCAGCGGAAACTTGTCGATCGAGGTGAAGAGTTGCCGGGCCGACTCCAGCATCGGCATGTTGGAAAAAAACTGGATGCCTGCGATTGACGCGAGACCAATTGCCACCGCAACTGGCACGCTGAGTGCGAGTAGCGCGAGAAAAATCGTGAAAACTGCGGGAACCATGAGCGCCGCTCCTGGTGAGTCAGACGATTACTGCTGGGTTTCGAGTTCGCCGCGCCTGGGGTCCAGGTAGTTCGCGAGTAACCCCAGAACACCGAACATGGCCCCCACCGGAATGGCTGCATAGGCCCACGAAATCGGGATTTCGAGCCCGGCCAGATTCTGAAAACGCACCCGGTACACCACGTCCCAGCCATACCAGACCACGACCAGCAAAAACAGCATGGTGGCGGCGGTGATGGAAAAATGAAGAATCGGCAGGTAGCGCGTTCGGGCAACGGTCCGGTAGAGCAGATCCACCGACAGCAAGGCGCCGCCGCGCAGCGCCGCACTCAGTCCCAGAAACACACTCCAGATGACAAGCGTCCGGGTGAGAACCTCGGTCCAGGTGGAAGGTTCCTGCAGAACGAAGCGCGTGATGATCTGATAGCCGCCGCAGAGCGCGGCGATGGCAAGCGTGATACACGCCAGGGCAAGAATGAACTGACCGACCACCCGGTCGGCTGCAAGAATCCACTGCCGCACGATGAGCTCTCCAATAAAGCGCCGGCGCCGGCGCGGCGCATGCACTTAACGCTGGCGCGGACGCCGGCGCAAACCCGAAGGATGCGCCGGACTGCGCCGCGCGCGAACGTCGCCCTTATTTCGCGTTACGAATAGCGTCGATATTGGCCTGGCCGAAGCGCTTCGCGTATTCAGCGTAGGCAGGGGCGAGCGAGTTCTGGAACGCCGCTTTCTCGTCGGGA
>JALREG010000164.1 GCA_023253905.1 Burkholderiaceae bacterium | reverse complement strand
GCCGACCGTCTGGTAGCGCATCTCGACCAGGTGCTGACCCGTATGGCCCCCATCACGCAGGTGAGTGCCCGCTGAAGCGATCCTGCCGTCGTCGCAGGCTCGTAACAGGAGTTGAACACGTCCAAGGCGCAGTGGTGGTTGATGCGGGTCGTCTCTGCCCGGCCGGGCTGCCAAATCGCACACAACTCAGGCGCCAGTTCTTGCTACAGTTCAGTCAACGCGGTCTGGAGCCAGCCAAGCATGGCGCTGCTCATGGTCCTGAACGGACCCAATCTCAATCTGCTGGGAACACGGGAGCCCGGGATCTACGGCGCTGACACCCTGGCCGACATTGTCTCGCGGCTCGAGCAGCGGGCTGCTGCGGCAGGGCATCGCCTGCTGGCTTTTCAGAGCAATGCGGAGCACGAGCTGGTCGACTGCATTCATCGGGCGCGCGAGCAGCAGGTTGCCTTCATCCTGTTCAATCCCGGCGCATACACCCACACCAGCATCGCTCTGCGTGACGCGTTGTTGGGGGTCAACATTCCGTTCGTCGAGGTGCATCTATCCAACGTGCACGCTCGCGAACCCTTCCGGCATCGGTCCTATCTCAGCGATATTGCGCGTGGCGTCATCACCGGGCTCGGCGCCAGGGGGTATCAGTACGCACTGGAGTTCGGGCTGGCGGAACTGGCCGCCGCGGCGGACACCGGCACGAGGCAGGCGAACAGGGCACCCAACACATGACGGACGATGGGCCATGACCGCATGGTTGTTGCTGGCGATCGATGTGCCGCCGGGTACAGCCGAAGCTTCGGGTGATCAGCTCGAGGCGCTGGGTGCGGTGGCCGTGACTTTCACCGGCATGGATGCCGAGGACATCTTCGAGCCTGATCCAGGCGCGCAGCCGTTGTGGTCAACGGTGCGGATTGAGGCCTTGTTTGAAATGGACGCCGATCTGGCGGCTATTCGCTCGACGGCAGAGGCGGTCGGCATGCGCGTCGTCGATGCCGACGTGGTCGAAGACGCCGATTGGCAAAATCGTTGGCGCGTGCATGCGGTACGAGCCTTGATCGGCGGACGTCTCTGGGTGCTGCCGCGCGACGAGCCAGTGCCTGATGCGCCTAACGGATCGTCCGACTGTCCGGTGCTGCGGCTCGACCCCGGGCTTGCCTTCGGCTCTGGCGCGCATCCCACAACGCGACTCTGCCTCGACTGGCTGGCGTCGACCCCCTTGGTCGGGCTCCGGGTGCTCGATTTTGGCTGTGGTTCCGGCATTCTGGCGTTGGCCGCGCAGCTGCTGGGCGCCCGTTCAGTGGTCGCGATCGATCACGATCCGCAGGCTCTGGCGGCTACCCTGGAAAACGCATACGTTAACGGGGTCGGGGCGCCTGGGCTCATCGTTGGCGGTCCCGACCTTCTGGAGCATCTCTCGCAGTCCGAGCCGTATGACGTGATTGTCGCGAATATTCTCGCGAACCCGCTGATTACCCTGGCGCCGCTGCTTTCCGGCCGTCTGGCGACGGGTGGCGCGCTGGTGCTCTCCGGCTTGCTCGAGGCGCAGGGTGACGCGGTGAAGGCGGCCTATCCCGGCATCCGTTTTGACCCAGTAGTGCAGGTCGACGACTGGATCCGGATCTCGGGTCGAAAGGCGATGCAAACGTTCGAACAATCGGCTGACTCTGCCCTGCTGATCAGAGATTCGGGTGCGGCACAGCGGGCATCATGACTGACGCGTCTTCAGATCGACCGCAGCCTGAAACGGTGCAGCCCGCCCGCATGCCGGCGGGATATCAGATCACGGTTTGCCCCGGCTGTAGCACGGCATTTCGGGTCAGCGAGGCCCAGCTGAAGGCGGCCGCGGGCCAGGTTCGCTGTGGCATGTGTCTGACTCTGTTCGACGGTGTCGAAGCGCTGTCAACAATAGCTCCAGTTGATTTTGCGCAACAGAAGGAAGCGCTCGAAGCCCTCGACAACATGGTCTCTGAGCTGCTGGCCGACGATCGGGTGGTCGAGCCCAACAC
>JALREG010000103.1 GCA_023253905.1 Burkholderiaceae bacterium | reverse complement strand
TCCGAGCGTCGCGCCGATTGCGACGAGAGCGACGCCACCGTCCGCGCCAAGGCCGAGGCGGCCTGGCGCGCCGGACTGGTACCGATCGTCTGCATCGGCGAGACGCTGTCCCAACGCGAGGCCGGCGATACCCTGTCGGTGCTCGAACAGGTGGCAGCCGACCTGCGAGCGCTGGACACGCTGACCCGCCTCGTTCGCCTGAATGCGGAGGCCGGCCTGCAAACCCCGGCAGCCGCCGACAGCGCAGCCGCGCGGCAGGCAGGTGCAAACTCGCGCCTCCTTGCCCAGCAGGCAGCGTGCGACCTTGACGTGAAAGCGCTTGTTGCCCTGACAGCACTCGCCGAACCCGATCTGCGACAACGCCTCGCCCGCCGTGCCGGGCGCGATCTGAATGTTCCGCCGGCGATGATCGTGCGGAGTCTGCCAGCGCAGGTGGTGGCACAGCGCCCCGATATCATCGCCGCCGAACGCGAAGTGCTGGCTGCGGCGAATCTGGTGGGCGAAGCCCGCACCCTGCGCCTGCCGCGGCTTTCACTGGGCGGCTCGATCGGGGCATTCAGCGTGCGAGGCGGCCCGCTCGCCGCAGACCTGAACACCTGGTCGATCGGCCCGATTCGCCTGCAGGTGCCCGTGTTCGACAGCGGCGTGGCGCAAGCACGCGTCAAGGCAGCGCAGGCTGAGTTCGATCACGCGGTCAGACACTTCGATGCCAAGGCACGCCAGGCGATTCGGGAGGTGGAAGAGGCGTTGGTCCAGGCGCACTTCATTTCTCAGCGACTCACCCAGGTGCGCAGCGCGCGCCTTGCGCTTGAACGGTCGATGCGTGCGACCGAACAACGCGTGGCCGCTGGCCTCGACTCCCGGCAGTCGCTCGAAGAGGCGCGACGAGCCGTCATCGACATTCGACTCAATGAACTGGCAACCGTGCGCGAGGGCCTGATCGCAGGCGTTTCGCTCTATCGCGCTGCCGGCGGCGGATGGAACACCCCATGAAGCGATTATTTTCAACTGGTGATCGATCCATGATCACACGAATGTTCCGGCCGTGCGCGGCCCTCCGTCTGGTCGTGTTCACGACACTCGCAGTAATCGGTCCGTTGGCGGGCTTGCCAGGCACCGTCACCGAAGCTCAGACGGCGACGCCGAAGCCGGCGCTCAGCGTATCGGCGATCACGCCAACCCGCGAGACACTCGCCCTCCGCTTGCCCGCCAACGGCAGTATCGCCGCCTGGGATGAGGCCCCGATCGGAGCAGAGACCGCGGGCCTGCGCCTGGTCGAGGTCCGGGCGTCGGTAGGCGATACGGTCCTACGAGGCGATGTCCTGGCGGTGTTCGCCTCAGCCACCCTGGAAGCAGACCTTGCACAAGCGGAAGCCGCCGTCCGGGAACTCGAAGCACAGTGGGCAGAGGCTCGCGACAACGCCGAGCGCGCGCGAAAACTGCTCGGCACCGAGGCACTGAGCGCCACGCAACTCGCCCAGTATTTTGCCGCTGAGCAGATCGCTGCGGCACGTCTTCAAGGCGCGCGGGCACAGGAACAGGGCGCCCGCGCCCGATTAGCGCAGACCCGCGTCTTCGCACCGGACAACGGCATCATCAGCGCCCGCCCGGCGAGCGTCGGTTCGGTGCCGCAGCCTGGACAGGAACTGTTTCGGCTGATCCGCCAGGGCCGCCTGGAATGGCGTGCCGAGGTGACATCGGACGAACTGCTGCGCATCCAGCCCGGCACGCCGGCTCAGCTAGACCTGCCCGGTGGCATCACGATCGGTGGCCGGGTACGAATGCTGGCGCCGCTGGTGGATCCGCAGACGCGCAATGCAGTGGTCCATGTTGACGTTGCCGCCATGAACAGCCCGGAGGGTGCCCGGCTTCGCCCCGGCATGTTTGTTCGTGGCCGATTCGTGCTGGGTGAGAGCAGCACGCTGGTGGTGCCCCAGTCCGCCATCGCAATGCGTGACGGCTTCAGCTACGTATTTCGAATTGAGCCCGATCAACGCGTGACGCAGTTGCGAATTCAGACGGGAAGAATCACAGCCGAGCGAGTGGAGATTGTGTCCGGCCTGAAGGGTGACGAGAGGCTGGTGGCCTCAGGTGCCGGATTTCTGAACGATGGCGATCAGGTCCGCGTGGTTCCGGCTGCGGCTGGCCGCCGTTGAGCAAGGACCCACCCATGTTCAACGTCTCCGCCTGGTCGATCCGTAACCCGATCCCGGCGATTCTGCTGTTCATCCTGCTCTGTTTTGCCGGCGCGGTCGCTTTCCGCGCAATGAAGGTCCAGAACTTTCCCGATATTGATCTGCCCACCGTTGTGGTGAAGGCTGCCCTGCCTGGCGCCTCGCCCTCCTCGCTTGAAAACGACGTCGCAAGAAAAATCGAAAACGCGATCGCGTCGGTTCAGGGGCTGCGTCATATCACCACCCGGATTCAGGATGGCGCGCTGTCACTCACTGTCGAGTTCCGCCTGGAAAAGCCGGTTCAGGAAGCGCTTGATGACGTGCGGTCGGCGGTGCAGCGGGTGCGCTCGGACCTGCCTGCGGATCTGCGCGAACCGGTTGTCCAGAAGCTCGACATCGCCGGACAACCGGTACTCGCTTATGCGGTGAGTTCAAGCCGGATGGACGATCAGGCGCTGAGCTGGTTCATCGACAACGAGTTATCGCGCGCGCTTCTTGCCGTGCCAGGCGTAGGTTCCGTCAATCGCGTCGGGGGCGTTGATCGCGAGGTTCGCGTGGCGCTCGACCTTGCCCGGCTCCAGGCGCTGGGCTTAAGCGCCGCCGACGTATCGCGCCAGTTGCGACAGGTTCAGCAGGAAAGCGCTGGCGGCCGCGCCGATGTCGGCAGCGCGGAACAGCCCATCCGAACCCTCGGCGTGGTGAAGAACGCCACCGAACTCGCGGCAATCGACATTACTGTCGGTGGGAGCCCTGGATCAGCGCAGATGCCCTCGGCCACGCTGGCGGGCGGAAGCGGCGCCCGGCGAAGCGTGCGACTCGACCAGATTGCAACCATTACTGACACCCATGCAGACCCGCGCTCCGCTGCACTTCTTGATGGCAAGCCGGTGGTGGGCTTTGAAGTCTCGCGCAGCCGTGGCGAGAGCGAAGTGGCGGTGGGCAAGGCGGTGCGGTCGGCGCTGGAACGTCTGTCGCGCGAGCATCCGCACATCCGCCTCACTGAAGCCTTTGATTTCGTCACACCGGTTCAGGACGAATATGACGCATCGCTGATCCTTCTTTATGAGGGCGCGATTCTGGCTGTGCTGGTGGTGTGGCTGTTTCTGCGGGATATCCGCGCCACGCTGGTTTCAGCGGTGGCCCTGCCACTCTCGGTCATCCCGGCCTTCATCGGCATGGCGTGGCTTGGATTCTCGGTGAACGTCGTCACCCTGCTCGCGCTTTCGCTGGTGATTGGCATCCTGGTTGATGATGCGATCGTGGAAGTCGAGAACATCGTTCGACATCTGCGAATGGGCAAGACGCCCTATCAGGCTGCAATGGAGGCCGCCGACGAAATCGGCTTGGCCGTCATCGCCACCACCTTCACGCTGATCGCAGTGTTTCTGCCAACCGCTTTCATGAGTGGTATCGCGGGCAAATTCTTCAAACAGTTCGGCTGGACCGCGTCGCTCGCGGTGTTTGCATCGCTGGTCGTGGCCCGCATGCTCACCCCCATGATGGCTGCCTACCTGCTGCGGCCAATTGTGGCTCAGGGCCACGACCACGAACCGCGGTGGATTCGCGGCTACCTCGCCACCGCCCAGTGGTGCCTGCGTCACAAGTTCCTCACGCTGGTGGGCTCCCTCGCATTTTTTGCGGGCTCCATTGCGCTGATTCCGCTGCTTCCGAAGGGGTTCCTGCCGGCTGATGACAACTCGCAAACGCAGGTCACGATTGAATTGCAACCCGGCTCAACACTTGCCCAGACGCTGGCCGTGGCTGAGGAGGCGCGTATCCGTCTGGTGAATCGAATCCCCGAAGTGAGAAGCGTCTACACCACCGTCGGTGCAGGCTCGGCGGGGGCTGATCCCTTTACGGCGGGCGCGCTTCCGGAAGTACGCCGCGCCACCCTCACGATTCAGCTCAAGCCCCGAGGCGAGCGCGAACGTAAGCAACCCATCGAAGCACGGATCCGCGCTGAAGTCGAAACGCTGCCAGGGGTGCGGCTCAAGGTCGGGCTGGGCAGTTCCGGCGAGAAATACGTGCTGGTGCTGAGTTCGGGCGACGCCAATGCACTGCAAGCTGCGGCCCAACAGGTTGAACGCGATCTGCGTACCATTCCCGGTCTGGGAAGCGTGGTCTCGAGCGCGAGCGTGGTGCGTCCGGAAATCCGGGTTCGTACCGACTTTACCCGGGCAGCCGACCTGGGCGTGACCAGCGCTGCCATCGGCGAAACACTTCGAATTGCCACGCTAGGCGACTACGACGCGGCGCTTCCAAAGCTGAACCTTCCGGAGAGACAGGTGCCGATCGTCGTTCGCCTCGACGATCAGGCCCGCAGCGACCTGTCGCTTCTCGAGCGCCTCACCGTTCCGGGCGCGGTCGGGCCGGTGATCCTGTCACAGGTCGCCAGCATCGAACTGACCGGCGGGCCCGCAGTGATCGACCGTTACGACCGCGCACGCAACGTCAGCTTTGAAATCGAACTATCGGGCGTCCCGTTGGGAGAGGTCACTGCGGCCGTTCAGAAGCTGCCCGCCATCCTGTCGCTGCCCGCGGGTGTACGGATGGTGGAAGTGGGCGACGCCGAAGTCATGGGAGAACTGTTCGCAAGTTTCGGGCTTGCGATGCTCACCGGTCTGCTGTGCATTTACGCGGTGCTGGTGCTGCTGTTTCGTGACTTCCTGCACCCGGTCACGATCCTGGCGGCTTTGCCGCTTTCACTGGGTGGGGCCTTCGTCGGGCTGCTGGTGGCCAACCAGAGCTTCTCAATGCCATCGCTGATCGGTCTCATCATGTTGATGGGCATCGCCACCAAAAATTCGATCCTGCTGGTTGAGTATGCGATTGTCGCGCGACGCGGCCACGATGGCGCAGATGGGCAACCTCCCCTCGCCCCCATGCCGCGCTTCGAAGCACTGATCGATGCCTGCCGCAAGCGAGCACGCCCAATCGTGATGACCACCATCGCCATGGGCGCA
>JALREG010000077.1 GCA_023253905.1 Burkholderiaceae bacterium | reverse complement strand
TACTTACGCCGTCGCCCAAACGCCAAGCCCGACCAACGTGGCCTGGATTTCGTTCACGACCGCCAGTTGCGTGGCGCCAAAATCGGCACTAGACGCCAGCGCCGACGAAGCGTGCACAGCGGACGAGTACGGACGCTGCACCACCGGCATGCCAGTCACCGGTCAGCTCTTCTTCATGTACGCCACCATGCTGATTGCCGTGCCTACCGGCGTGAAGATCTTCAACTGGGTGGCCACCATGTGGCGCGGTTCCATGACGTTCGAGACGCCGATGCTTTTTGCCATCGGCTTCATCTTCGTGTTCACGATGGGCGGCCTCACTGGCATCATCCTCTCGGTTGCCCCGCTTGATATCGCGCTTCACGACACCTACTACGTGGTGGCGCACTTCCACTACGTGCTGGTCGCGGGCTCGCTTTACGCGCTCTTTGCGGGCACCTACTACTGGCTGCCCAAGTGGACCGGCCATATGTATGACGAGCGGCTGGGCAAGTGGCACTTCTGGATGTCGCTCCTGTCCTTCAATCTCACCTTCTTCCCGATGCATTTCCTGGGGCTGGCTGGCATGCCGCGTCGCTATGCCGACTATCCGATGCAGTTCGCCGACTTCAACGCCATCGTGACCGTGGGAGCGTTCTGGTTCGGGCTGTCGCAACTCATCTTCCTCTGGGTGGTCATCAAGTGCATCCGTGGGGGCGAGAAAGCCGCCGACAACCCCTGGGGTGCAGCGGACGGACTCGAGTGGACCATCCCCTCGCCCGCCCCGTTCCACACCTTCGAGACCCCGCCTGTTGTGAAGTAACGGAATGACCAGTACCGTGAGCGCAGACCCTTCCGCCAACCGCCCGAGCAACCTGCGAACCGCGCTGGTGCTCGCCTCGATCGCGCTGGCGTTCTTTGCCGGCGTGGTCGCAAAGTATTGGCTTTTTGGCGGCTGACCCAATCCGTCATGACACCGTCTGATCCCTCCTCGTCTCGAGCCCCTGCCGGGCGGGTGGCTCGTGGTATGAATGTCCAGATGCTGGGCAAGCTGGTGATCATGGCGGGGCTCATGTTCGGGTTCGGTTACGCGCTGGTCCCCATCTACCAGGCCATCTGCGAAATCACCGGCATCAACGATCTCACCAAGCGTGACAAGGGTGCAGAGGAATTCGCTCGCAACACCCAGGTCGATCGCAGCCGCAAGATCACCATCGAGTTCGATGCCAACAGTCGCGGCGCTTGGGTTTTCAAGCCCGAAGTCAATGCGCTCGAGGTTCATCCGGGTGAACTGATCACCGTGGTCTATGACCTCGTGAACACGCGCGACGTTGCCACATCCGGTCAGGCCATTCCAAGCTATGCGCCGCAGCAGTCGTCGCCCTACTTCAGAAAACTCGAGTGTTTCTGTTTCAAGCAGCAGGCGCTCGACCCCAGCGAAACCCGGAAGTTTCCGGTGGTGTTTGTGATCGACCCCAAGCTTCCCCGTGACGTCAACACCATCACGCTGTCCTACACCTTCTTCGAAGTCGGCGGATTGGCGCCGAAGGCGGGGGGCTGAGCGTCGATGAATCGTGCAGCGCAGGCTCAACCGGTGGCATCCGATCCGCCACTAGCCGGTGCGCAGTCGCCGTCGCCGGTGGTTGAGCCGCAAGCGGGTTTGGCTGCCGGGCGCGAGGCAGGACTATTCGAAACTGCGCGCGCGGTGCTGTGGTCGTTTTTTGGCGTTCGGGGGCGTCGCGACCATGAACGCGATGCTGTGCGTCTGAACCCTCTTTACGTGATCCTCATGGGAATCGCGCTGGCGGCGGGCTTTGTGCTGGGGCTCGTCATGCTGGTTCGATTCGTGGTGTCCTGACTTAAGAATTTTCCAGGGAGAAAACAATGGCTGCCGGAGCCCACTCTCAAGCGCCTTACTACTTTGTTCCCAGTCCTTCGCATTGGCCGGCGGTGGGCTCTGTTGCCCTGTTGTGTTTTGGTTTCGGCATGTCCGGGTGGGTGAATGGTGCGGCCTACGGGCCCTGGCTGTTCGCGTTGTTTCTGGCGATTCTGGTCTTCATGATGGTGGGCTGGTTCAGCACGGTGGCTGCCGAGTCCGAGTCCGGCATGTACAACCACCGGGTCGACACGGCCTTTCGCTGGTCAATGGGCTGGTTCATCTTCTCCGAGGTGATGTTCTTTGGCGCATTTTTCGGTGCGCTTTACTACGCGCGAACCATCAGCATGCCTTGGCTGGGCGACCTCGACCACAAGTCGGTTCTTTGGCCGGATTTCCAGGCGGTTTGGCCCAATCTGGGGCCTGCCGGCGTGGTCGACGCTTTTCAGACCATCGGTCCTTGGCCCATCCCCACCATCAACACCGCACTCCTGCTCGCCTCGGGTGTCACGCTCACGATCGCGCATCATGCGCTCAAGGAAAGCCGGCGCGGCTCGGTGGTGTTCTGGATGTTCGTCACCATCCTGCTCGGGGCAGTATTCCTGGCCTGTCAGGCCTATGAGTACATGCACGCCTATCAGGATCTGAACCTCAAGCTTTCCTCGGGTGTGTTCGGCTCCACCTTCTTCATGCTCACCGGCTTCCACGGATTTCACGTGACCGTGGGTGCGATCATGCTGGCGGCAGTGCTGTTCCGACTGCTGAAGGGCCACTTCACTTCCGAGAACCACTTCGCGTTTGAAGCGGCGGCCTGGTACTGGCACTTCGTTGACGTGGTGTGGCTGGGGCTCTACGTCGTGGTCTACTGGCTTTAACCGGTTCGACGCAGCCCGATATCGGGCGCGGTCGATTCAGGGGCGCCGGCGGCGCCCCTGATCGCTTGAGGCACCCCGGATCATGCACCCGGTAAACGGTGGCGGTGCGCTACCGAGCCGGACCGACCGGAACTCCGGTGCTCTGAATCCAGCCCAGCTGGTGTGCGATCAGGATGAAGATGAACAGCGCCACCGAAAATCCGACCCGCAGCGCCAGGGCGCGAACGGTGTTGTGAGTGCGGCCTTTGTCTCGGATCAGAAACACCATGGCCGACCCCAGGCTCGCAATGATCAGCACAAACGCGATCACGATGATGATTTTCAAGACAGGGCTCCGCCGATCGAAGCCGGGGATTGTAGGCGCATGGAATCGCCGCGACTGAAACGAAAGGGCATTGCCCCGCTGCCCTCGATCGCCGCGTTTGTGCTGGTGGCGCTCACGGTCTCGCTTGGCAACTGGCAAACGCGCCGCGCAGAGGAAAAGATCGCGCTGCAGGCTGAGCGCGATCAGGCGGCTGCGCGAGCGCCGGTGGTGCTCGACGAGCGTGCGCTGGCGGCGCCCAATTCGCTTCTCGGGCGCCGAGTGATCGCAGACGGGCGCTTCCTCGAGCGGTATTCGGTTTTTATCGATAACCGCAGCTACCGTGGCCAGGCTGGGTTTCATGTCCTCACGCCATTTCGGCTCGAGGGCCTGCCTCAAACAATCCTGGTACTGCGGGGCTGGGTGCCACAGGATCCGGCTGCGCGCGGCCGCCTGCCTGCTCTCGTGACACCGGCAGCGCAGGTGCGCATCGAAGCGCTTGCGCAGCGCGATCTCGATCAGGTGCTTGAGCTCATGAAGGCTGCGCCGCCGGGGCCCGAAGATCGGCTGTGGCAGAACGCGAGCATCGCTGCCATGAGCCAATGGTCGGGTCTGACGCTACTTCCCATCGTGCTCCGTCAGACCACCGAGGCGCCGGTACCGCCCGACGTGGCGCCGGGGCGTTCGGTGTCGTCCTCAGCAAGCCCGACATCCCCCCAGACCAGCCAGGTGGTGCCCAGCGCAAGTCCTGCGCCGTCAGCGCTGACCCTGGTGCGGGATTGGCCTAGCCCCGGAGCGGGCGTGGACAAACATCGCGCCTACGCGTTTCAGTGGTATTCGATGGCGGTGCTGGTGACCTGTCTCTGGTTCATTTTTTTCTGGCGTTCGCGCCAACCCCGATCATGACAACGACCTCATCGACCCCGGTGCCTGCGGTTTCGCGCGGCCGACTCAAGCTGATTCTGGTGCTGCTCGTCTGCGCGGCCCCGGTGCTTGCGTCCTACTTCACCTACTACGTCATCCGGCCGGAGGGTCGGATCAATTATGCGGATCTGATCGAGCCACAACGCGCCGTGGGCGACACCTTGGTTGAGCGCCTCGACGGTACTGCCGACACCCTCGCGAGCCTGCGCGGGAAGTGGGTGCTGGTCGCAGCCGCCTCGCCTGCGTGCGAGCCCCCTTGCAGCACCGCGCTCTACAACATGCGGCAGGTTCGACTCACCACCGGCCGCGAACGCGAGCGGGTGGAGCGCCTGTGGCTCCTCACCGAGCCGGGCGAGCCCGATCCGGCGTTGCTTGCACAGCACGAAGGCCTGATCGTGCGCAGGATCGCCGCCGAAGCACTGACCCGCTTTCAACCGGCGACTGGCGGCCGCAGCACCGACCATATTTTCATCATCGACCCGATGGGCAACCTGATGATGCGCTTTCCTGCGCAGCCCGACCCCAGTCGGATGAAAAAGGACCTCATCAAACTGCTTCGCGCATCACGCATCGGATGACTGAATGAACGCTTCGTCTGCTTCCCTATCGGGCGCGGGTCGCGCGCCGGCGTATCGTAGGCTGATCGGTTTCACCGCCGCGCTCACGCTTGCGCTCATCATGTTGGGTGCCTGGGTACGCCTCACCGATGCCGGGCTCGGCTGCCCCGATTGGCCTGGCTGCTACGGCAAGCTCACGCCCACCCAGGCCAAGTCCGACATTGCCAGGGCGGTGGTCGAGCAGGGTGGTGAGCATGGTCCGGTCTCCATGGGCAAAGCCTGGCGCGAGATGGTCCATCGCTATGTGGCTTCGGGCCTGGGCCTTCTCATCATCGCCATTGCTGTGATGGGCTGGCGCGCGCGTCGCCGAATCGATCAGTCACCCGTGCTGCCGATTGCTCTGGTTGGTGTGGTGATCATGCAGGGGCTCTTTGGCATGTGGACGGTCACGCTACTGTTAAAGCCCGCGGTCGTCACGCTTCATCTCGCGGGCGGCATGCTCACCTTCGCATTACTTATCTGGCTCTGGCAGCGACAGCAGCCGCGTTGGTCGGCGGTAGACGAGCGGGCGCTCGTACGGCTCCAGCTCCTCGCGCGAGGAGCACTGGTACTGGTGGCACTACAGATTCTCCTGGGTGGCTGGACCAGTACCAACTACGCCGCGCTTGCCTGCACTGATCTGCCGAAGTGTCAGGGGCGGTGGTGGCCCGAGATGAACTTTGAAGACGCCTTCCACGTATTCAGAGAACTCGGCCGCACCGACAGTGGCGAATTCCTGCCCGCGCAGGCGCTCACCGCGATTCACCTCATGCATCGGCTGGGCGCAATCTGTGTCTCTGCGTGGCTGGGTCTGCTCGCCTGGCGCGTGATGAAAGTACCCGGTACCCGCGGTTTCGGTCTTGCGCTCTTACTCATGCTGGCTACGCAGTTTTCGCTGGGGCTCTCCAATGTCTGGTTCAGTTTGCCGATCTCGGTGGCGGTCGCCCATACCGGCGGCGCGGCCGTGCTGCTCGCGTTGGTCGTGGTGCTAAACTTCAGGGTCGCGCAAGCACGGTTGACACATTGAGCGGCGGGGCCCCGAGGCCCCGTGGTTTATCGGCCCGATCATCCGGCTTTGCCCAACGCACCCCCCTCGGTCGTCCTGCCATGCAACTGACCCGCAACGCACCCGCCAGCTGGCGATATCTCGCGATGCAGTATTTCGCGCTCACCAAGCCGCGTGTGGTGCTGCTCGCCGCGTTCTGTGCGCTGATCGGCATGCTGCTCGCAACCGACGGCCCCCTGCCCTGGACGCTTCTGGGCGCAGGGCTTGCCGGCATCTCGCTGCTTGCGGGCGCGGGTTTTGCCTTCAACTGCCTGATTGAGCGCAGCATCGATGCGCGCATGGCGCGCACCCGCGCGCGGCCGCTCGCCCGGGGCGAAGTGGGCGTCACCGGCACCATTGTTTTTGCGGGTGTGATCGGCGGGCTGGGTGCCGCGCTGCTCTACTGGGCGGTCAACCCCCTCACCATGTGGCTCACCATGGCCACCTTTATCGGTTATGCGGTCATCTACACCGTACTCCTCAAACCTGCCACGCCGCAAAACATCGTGATCGGCGGCGCCTCGGGCGCCATGCCCCCGGTGCTCGGCTGGGCGGCGGTTGCCAACGAGGTCACTGCGCCTGCGCTGGTGCTGTTCCTGATCATTTTTGTCTGGACGCCGCCTCACTTCTGGGCGCTCGCGCTCTACCGCATCGAAGACTACCGGCGCTCGGGGCTTCCCATGCTTCCGGTCACACACGGCCCCGAATTCACTCGCCTGAATGTGCTGCTCTACACCGTGCTCCTGGTCGCCGTGTCGGTTATGCCGTTCATGATCCGTATGAGTGGGCTGTTTTATCTGCTGAGCGCACTGGTGCTCGGTGGCGTGTTTCTCTGGTATGCGTGGCGGCTGTGGCGCAACTACTCCGACGCCCTGGCCCGCAAGACCTTCAGCTACTCCATTTTTTATCTGTCGGCGCTCTTTGGGGCGCT
>JALREG010000040.1 GCA_023253905.1 Burkholderiaceae bacterium | reverse complement strand
GCCGCGTCGTTTGTGATTGGTTTGCCGCTGGGACTGGCGGCCGGCTATTTCGGCGGCTGGTGGGATCGTCTGGTCACGCGGCTCTCGGACACCATCATGGCATTTCCGCTCTTCGTGCTCGCAATGGGCATTGTGGCGGCGCTTGGCAACACGGTGGGCAATATCGTGCTTGCGACAGCCGTGATCAATCTGCCCTTTTATATTCGGGTGGCGCGCGCAGAGGCCAATATCCGCCGGAGCGCGGGCTGGATTGAAGCGGCACGGCTTTCGGGTAATCGCGACCTGCGTATTCTGGTGGTGCACCTCCTGCCCAATGCGTTGCCCGCGGCCGCGGTTCAGGTGAGCCTTAACATGGGCTGGGCGATTCTCAATGCAGCGGGCCTCAGCTTCATCGGACTGGGCGTGCGCCCGCCCGAGGCTGAGTGGGGCATTCTGGTGGCCGAAGGTGCGCAGTACATCGTGTCGGGCGAGTGGTGGGTGAGTCTTTTTCCCGGTGCGGCACTGATGCTTGCGGTGTTCACCTTCAATCTGCTGGGTGATGCGCTACGCGATCTGCTCGATCCCCGGAGGCGCACATGACGGCGCCGTTAGCGGCGCGGGGGAGCGTGCCCAATCCGCCGCTTCTCAATGTCTCTGACCTCAATCTCGAATTCCGCACTCGAGACGGAGCGGTACGCGCGCTCGAAGGCGTGAACCTGCAGATCAGGAAAGGTGAAATCGTCGGACTGGTGGGCGAGAGCGGATCGGGGAAGTCGGTGCTGAGTTATGCCCTGCTTGGGATCAGCGATCGCGCCGCGCGGATCACGGGAGGAGAGGCGAGCTTTGGCGGCATCGACCTGTTGCGTGCCGAGCCCCGGGTGCTCGCGGAACTTCGCGGCCGAGAAATTTCAATGGTGTTTCAGAGTCCGCGCACTGCGCTTAATCCGATTCGAAGGGTGGGGCGCCAGATTGAAGACGTGCTGCGCCGGCACGCGCTTGCCCGCGGTTCAGATCTGTCACGCGGCCTGCGGGAGGGGGCGATTCAGGCGCTTCGCGAGGTGGCGATTCCCGACCCCGAGCGGCGTCTGAATGCGTACCCGTTCGAGCTCTCGGGGGGTATGTGCCAGCGGGTGATGATTGCGCTTGCGCTGGCCTGTCGTCCGGCGCTCCTGATTGCCGATGAACCGACCACCGGGCTGGATGTCACGACCCAGGCCGCGGTCATGGACCTCATCACCGGGCTCGCACGCGAACGGCAGATGGCGACCCTTTTCATCACCCACGACCTTGCGCTCGCGGCTGATTATTGCGATCGCATCGTGGTGATGCACGCCGGGCAGGCGGTCGAGGATGCGGTCACCGAATCGCTGTTTGCCGAGCCGCGCCATCCCTACACACGCCGGTTGATCAGCTCGACCCCGGGACCCGCGGGGTCGATTGCAGCGCTTGCTCCGGTGCCGGGCAATCTGCCTGACCTGCGGCGAACCGACCTGCCCGCCTGTCGCTTTGCCGAGCGCTGCGAGCGCGCTGATGAGCGGTGTCGCCGGATCCGTCCGCTACTGGGCGAGTCGCAGACGCGCGAGGCGTTACATCGGGTGGCCTGTTGGTATCCCGATACGGTAGAGCGCCAGGGGAGACCTGAATGACCGACGCATCCGGCCCGCTACTGAGTGTTGAGCGGCTGAAGAAATATTTCCCGGTGGCAGGCAGCCGGGGCTCGATGCTTCATGCCGTCGACGATGTGTCGCTCGCAATTGGCCGCGGTGAGAGCGTGGGCCTCGTCGGGGAGTCGGGCTGCGGCAAATCCACGCTCGCGCGTCTGCTTGCGCGTCTGCACGATCCCACCGACGGTCGCATTGTGTTTGACGGCGCAGATATCGGCGCGCTGCCTGCGGCGCGTTTTGCGCGCAGTCCCGAGCGCGCCCGCATCCAGATGGTGTTCCAGGACCCCACTGACAGCCTCAACCCCCGATTTACCGCCGAGGAGGCGATCGCAGAGCCGCTCCGGCTTCTCGCGTCGCTGGGGCGGACAGCGCTCGGTGAGCGCGTTGCTGAACTGGCGGCGCAGGTCGGGTTGCCGACCGAGTTGCTTGCGCGGTTTCCCCATCAGTTATCAGGCGGGCAGAAGGCGAGGGTGGGTATTGCCCGCGCGCTGGCCGTGCGGCCCGATCTACTGATCCTGGACGAGCCGACGGCCGCACTCGATGTGTCGGTGCAGGCGGTGGTGCTGCAACTTCTCGAGCGGCTGCGTCGAGAGCTGGGCCTGTCGATGATCTTCGTGTCGCATGATCTGAACGTGGTGCGGTTGCTCACCGAGCGGGTGGCGGTCATGTATCTCGGCGAAATCGTTGAAGTCGGGCCATCAGATCAGGTGTTCCGCTCGCCGCTCCACCCCTACACGCGCGCACTGATTTCGTCGATCCCCGGGCAGGGGCCGCGCATTCGTCTGCAGGGTGAGGCGCGCAGTCCGGTGGACCCGCCCGCCTCGGCCTGTCGTTTTCATGGCCGTTGCCCCGATGGGCAGGACCGCTGCGGCCGTGACAAGCCCCGACTCACCAGCATCGGCGGCCGAGCGGTCGCCTGCCTGCTTACCGCGAACCGGGTATCCTCGTCGGAATGATTCAGCTCGCTTCCACCGACCCGGCCGCCCGCTCGCGCGACAAGCTGTCGGAGCAGGTGTATCACCGGCTCAAGGCCGATCTGCATGAGTTTCTCTTTGCCCCCGGTCAGCGCCTGTCCGAGGCGGCACTGGCCGAACAGATGGGAGTGAGCCGTACGCCCATCCGCGAGGCCCTGTCCCGGCTGCGTGATGAGGGGCTGGTGGAGGTCGAATCGAAAACAGGCTGGTTCGTCCGCCCGATCGATTTTGATCGGATCGATCAGCTCTACGACCTGAGGGTACTGCTTGAACTCGATGCCGTGACCCGGCTCGTCCAGGCCGAGGAGCCCGAGCAGCTGCTCGCGCCGCTCCGCCAGACCTGGCTGCTGCCTTCAGGCGAGCGACTGCGTGACGGACCCGCGGTGGGCGAGCTCGATGAGCGCTTTCACTCGGCGCTCGTGAAGGCGGCGGGCAACGACGAAATCGCCCGGGTTCACGATGATGTGACGGGCCGGATACGGATCGTGCGTCGGCTCGACTTCACCCGCGACGACCGTATTGACGCCACCTACCAGGAACATGCGCGCATCCTCCGCGCAGTGCTCCAGCGCAAAGCCGATCAGGCAAAGATGCTGCTCCGTGCTCATATCGAACAGAGCAAGGCCGAGGTGCGCAGCATCACGCTGCACACGCTCCATCAGGCGCAGCGCCGGCGCATCGCCTGACCGCGTAAACCGGCGCGGACGGGTGTGCCGGGCCTCGAGGGTGAGCTAGCGGGCGCCCGACATTCCGTTTTTCGCGGCTTAAATTTCATTTCACAATCTACGGGTTTGCCCTTATATTTACCGGCGAGCCCCGAGGGATTCCCCTCAACGCCCCAAGAAGCCCCAGCAGGCCTTGCCTGAATGGTGCCCGGTGTAGTGGCTCATGGCGCTCACCAGGGAGGAGTCAACATGTCCAGTCAGGTTTTGCCTATCGAAGATGATGCAGTCCCTTCAGGCTCTGCAGTTCTGCGTGCGTTCAAGATCATCGAGGCGATTGCCTGCAGCCAGACGCCGCCCCAGTTGGCGGAGCTGTGCAAGCAGGTCGATCTGCCCAAACCCACCGTCTTCCGAATCCTGAGCACGCTCGAATTCGCCGGGTTGGTGGGTCGTGAACCCGGCAGCAAGCGCTACCAGGGGGGAGAGCGGCTGAACCGGCTCGCCGGCCAGGTGCTGCTCAGCTCGCCCGGGCGGGCGGCACGCCATGCAATTCTCGAAGAGTTGGTTGAGACCGTCGGGGAAACCTGCAATCTCACCATTCCAAACGGCAATGCGGTGATGTACCTCGATCGCATCGAAACCGGCTGGCCGCTCAAGCTGAGTCTGGGTGCGGGTTCGGTCGAGCCCCTCTATGCCTCGGCAAGTGGCAAACTGTTTCTCGGCTACATGAACCGCCGCGCTCGCGACCGCTTCATTCGCCAGAGTCCGCTGGTCCGTCACACTCAGCGCACCATGGTTGATCCGTCGCGGCTGTCCGAGGAGCTCGATCGGGTGCGGCAGCAGGGTTACGCCACCGATTCCGAGGAATATCTGGCCGGGGTCAGCTGCCTGGCTGTACCGGTACTTGATGTGGATGGTCGTGTGGTGGCAGCTCTGGCCATGCACCTTCCCGCCTCACGCCTGGGTCTTGCCGACGCAATGGAGTTCATCCCCGCCATGCGTGCGGCGGCCGAAGAAATGGCGCAGACAGTCGACTGGTAGACATGCGCGCTGACGACTCGATCCTGGTCCTCAACTGCGGATCATCGAGCGTCAAGTTCGCGGTCTACGCGGCCGCTCGGTCGCGAGCGGTCGCGCCGGCTGGCTCCGGTGGAGCGGCATCGGAGGTCGCCACGGCGCGAGTTCGTGGCCAGGTCGCCGGACTCGGTGGCAAGCCTGGCGCCGCTCACCTCGAATGGCGGGTGGCGCGCGAGCAGGCGGTGACCGAGTCGCTGCCCTCAGTGAGAAGCCACCAGGACGCGATCGATCATCTGCTGGCGGTGCTCGAGCGTTCGGCGGGTCTCCGTGGCACCCTCAAGGTGGCGGGCCATCGGATCGTTCACGGTGGCGGTCGGTTCGAGCGGCCAGCGCTGCTCGACGCCGCGGCAATCGCGGTGCTCGAGGCGCAGGTGCCGCTTGCGCCGCTTCATCAACCGCATAACCTCGCCGGGGTCCGTGCGCTGGCGGCGCTGCAGCCGGAGCTTGCCCAGGTCGGCTGTTTTGATACCGCGTTTCACGCGAGCCAGTCGCCGCTTCACACCACCTATGCCCTACCGATCGAGATGCGCGAGCGCGGCGTGCGACGCTACGGATTCCACGGCCTGTCCTACCAGTTCATTGCGGATCGGCTCCCGGCGGTGGCTGGTCCGCTCGCCGACGGCCGGGTGATCGTGGCGCATCTTGGTAATGGCGCGAGCGTCTGCGGCATGGTCGAGCGCCGCTCGGTTCGAAGTTCAATGGGCATGACCGCCCTGGACGGACTGGTGATGGGAACCCGGCCCGGTAGCGTTGATATCGGGGTGGCGCTACATGCCATCACGGCGCTTGGCATGGATGCCGACACGCTGTCGCACGCCCTCTATGACCGGAGCGGCCTCCTGGGGCTCTCCGGTATCAGCCATGATGTGCGAACGCTGCTTGCGAGCGCTGACCCGCGAGCGGCCTTCGCAATCGAGGTCTTCTGCGAGCGCGCGGCGCAGGAAATCGCCGCGACGGCGGTGGCGCTGGGGGGCTGTGATCTTCTGGTCTTCACGGCCGGGATCGGCGAGAACAGTCCGCCGGTCCGCGCCCGCATTGCTGACCGGCTGGCCTGGATGGGGGTGCGGCTGGATCGCGCTTCCAATGAGTCGGGCGCAGCGCTCATCGGTGATCCCTCAGCAAGCGTGGCGGTGCGCGTGATGCCAACTGATGAGGAGTCGGTGATCGTGGGTGCCTGCCGCGAGCATCTCGCACGCCAGGGCTGACCGCGGGCGCCGCCTGCGCGGGATCAGATCACGCGAGCGGCTTTCAGTGCACTGACCTCTGCCCCGTCATAGCCGAGTTCGGTCAGGATGGCGTGACTGTGCTCGCCCAGCTGGGGCACGGGGTCGAAGCGGGCTGCGGTATGCCCCGGCGGCAGGAGCGCGGGGACCGGGCCCTGCTCGGTCTGTACCGATTGCCAGCGACCGCGGGCGGCAAGCTGCGGGTGCGCCCACAGACCCGCGATCGTGTTGACTTCGCCAAAGGCAATCCGCGCGGTGTCGAGGAGCGTGATCACCTGCTCGGCAGTCATTGAAGAGAAACGGGCGTTGATCAGGCGGTGGACCTCGTCGCGTGCGGCCAGTCGCCGGGAGTTGCTGTCAAAGCGGGGGTCGGTTGCAAGATCGGCCTGGCCCAGCACCTGCTCGCAGAAGGATTGCCATTCGCGCTCGTTCTGGATGCCCAGCATCACCGTGCGGCCATCGCCGCAGGCGAATGGACCGTAGGGGCAGATCGAGGCATGCATGGCGCCGGCGCGCGGCGGCGGCGGTGCGCCGTCAAAGCCGTAGTAGAGCGGAAAGCCCATCCACTCGGCCATTGATTCGAGCATCGAAATGTCGATGCGGCAGCCGCGACCGGTTCGACCGCGCTTCAGGAGCGCAGCGAGGATCGCGCTGTAGGCATACATGCCTGCGGAGATGTCCACGATGGAACAGCCCGCCTTGGCCATTTCATCGGGGCTTCCGGTGATCGACAGAAAACCTGATTCGCTCTGGACCAGCAGGTCGTAGGCTTTGCGGTCGCGATAGGGACCATCGGATCCGTAGCCCGAGATGTCGCAGACGATCAGCGCAGGGTGAATGGGAGCGAGACTTTCGTGGTCCAGCCCCATGCGTGTAGCGGCGCCCGGGGCGAGGTTCTGCACCAGAACGTCAGCGCGACCGATGAGACGCTTCAGCGCGTCGAGCCCGGCCGGCTGCTTGAGGTCAAGCGTCAGACTTTCCTTCGATCGGTTGGTCCAGACGAAATGCGAACTCAATCCTTTGACCCGGCCGTCGTAGCCGCGGGCGAAGTCACCGCCGTCGGGCCGTTCGATCTTGATGACGCGGGCACCGAGGTCGGCGAGCTGGCGGGTGCAAAACGGCGCGGCGATAGCCTGCTCGAGCGAGACGACCGTGATGCCCTCGAGGGGAAGTTCGGCTGGGGTCATGGTGAGAGAAAGCGGAGTGGGGCAGGCCTAGGGCCGGCGCGGGTCGGCGGGTGTACGGGGCGCGTCCGGCGCTACGGAAGGCGTGGAAGGCGCGGCAGAAGGCGCTTCCAGAGGTGCCTCGGGCGCTGCAGGAGGCGCTGGGGGAGGCGGTGGCGGGGGCGCGTAGCGTCGGGCGAGTGTCATGTAGAGCGGCGGGCAAAAGAGCCGTGAGATCCAGCTTGCAAATAGCGCTACCGCCATGAGCGCAATCACCTTGGAATACCCATCAACCATTTCCATCACGATGATGAACGACGTGATCGGTGCCTGCGTGGCGGCTGCAAGAAAGCCCGCCATGGCAAGGACCAGCAACATGCCTGCGTGCTCGGGATTGCCCAGCAGATAAGTGAGCGCGTGACCCAGCCCGGCACCGATGCTGAGCGAGGGCGCGAAGATGCCGCCGGGGAGGCCGCTCAGATAGGATACAAAGGTGGCGGCGAGCTTGAAGAAAAAGAAGTACCACGGCAGGCTGTCAGCGTCGCCCTCCAGAAGCGCGCGCGTGGGCTCATAGCCGGTACCGAAGATGGCGCCAGCGGTAAGCGAGCCCATGGCCGCGATCAGCAGGCCGCAGAACGCTGCGAACACCAGCGGCCGGCGCCGGCGAAAATCAGCGATGGGCCCAGTCCAGCCGAGTGCTGCCTTGATCAGCATTCTGGCGAAGAGACCGCCGGCGACGCCGCTTGCGAGCGAGGCAACGATGACCCAGATCAGCAGGTCCCCCGTTTCCGCGGCAATCAGGATGTGGCCAAAGTAGTGGCCGCCGCCGATCAGTGCTTGCGACACCACACCGGCCAGAACGATTGCGATGATGATGAGTCCGCTCACCCGGGTGCCGACGCTGCGGGTCATTTCCTCGATGGCGAACATGATGCCGGCGAGGGGGGTATTGAACGCAGCCGCGATGCCTGCAGCCCCGCCCGCGACAATGAGGTGTTCGCGGCTGACGTGAAGTGATCGCGGCAGAAACTTGTGCAGCTCATTCATGAGCGACGCGCCCACCTGCACCGTGGGACCCTCGCGGCCCAGCGAGAAGCCCGCGCCGACCGCGCCCGCCCCCACCAGGATCTTGCCGACAATGATGCGTAGCGACAGCAGCGGGTGAGGCCGTTCGGCGTTTGGCGCCGACATATGGGCGAGGGTCTGCGGAATGCCGCTGCCCTCGGCACCGGGAAAATAGCGGCGGGTGATCCAGAGGAGCAGGACCCCGCCCGCCGGCGTGAGCACCCAGGGAATCCAGGGAAACTCGGAGTAGAGCAGCTGAAACTGTTCGCCGAACCAGTCGGCAAGCTTTGCAAACGCGACCGCAAGCAGACCCACGCCCACCGCGCCCAGCCAGAACGTGAGCCGCCCGAACCAGAGACGCAGGTAGGCCAGGTTGCGGCGACGCGCCGGCATGAGACCTGCCAGTCGCGCGAACGCGCTGCGCGGTGGCGAGGAGGCGTCGGGGCGCGGGGATGGAGGTGGGCTGGGGTCCTGCAAACGCTCGCTCCGGTACGGTGTCCGAATCGATTAGCGGAAAGCCGATATTGTGCGCCATTGGCCAGCCCGACGTGCGCAGCCGATTAGAATCCGGCAAGTGTTGTTGCCGACCCCCCAGCAAGTGCCCATGCCCGCTGATTCCTTGAGTGTCTCGTTGCGCCCCCTTCATCGGCTGCCAGCGTATTGGGCACTCCGGGATCATTCACCGCCCCGCTGATTCAGGCATCGCCTTGCGCGCCCTTCTTCCCGACTGGATTGCCGACCTGCGTCGGCCGGGCGTTCTGCGCGCCGATCTGGCCGCTGGCCTGACCGGTGCGGTGGTGGTGCTGCCGCAGGGGCTTGCCTTTGCCACGCTGGCGGGTCTCCCCCCGCAGTACGGGCTGTATACGGCGATCGTGCCCTGCATCATCGCGGCCTGGTTTGGCTCAAGCCGCCTGATGGTCACCGGTCCGGCGAATGCCATCTCGCTTACGGTCCTGGCGCTCCTTGCGCCGCTTGCCACGCCTGGGAGCGCACAGTTTGTGCAGCTTGCGATCACGCTCACCTTCATGGTGGGGGTGCTGCAGTTTGCAGTCGGCTTCACGCCCGTGGCGCGGCTGGTTGACCGCGTTCCGCACAGCGTGATTGTTGGTTTTACCGCGGGCGCCGCTGTGCTGATCATCAACTCCCAGGTTCGTACCCTGCTCGGACTCGACTGGCCGAGAGGACTCAGCGTGTTTGAGACCGCCAGACGACTGGTAAACGACATCGGCCAGATCCACCTGCCCACCGTCACCGTGGCGGCATGCACCATCCTCGCCTGCGTGCTCGCCAAGCCCTGGAACCGGCGCGTGCCTTACATGCTGGTTGGGGTGATTGCCGGTGGGCTGGCTGCGGCCGCGCTGGTCGCGACAGGCCTGGGCGAGGGCCTTCTGTTTACGGCAGAACTGACGTCGGCCTGGCCGCCCTGGTCGGCGCCCGACCTGTCGCCAGCGACGCTGCAGGCGCTCGCCGTGCCTGCCCTGGTCATGACCCTGCTTGCGCTCGCGGAGGCGGTATCGATTGCCCGATCCGTGGCACAGCGCAGTGGCCATGCGCTGGACGGACCGCGTGAGGTCCGCGCGCAAGGACTCGCCAATCTGGCGGGGTCGATGTTTTCCTCGTATCCAGCCAGCGGCTCGTTCAATCGGTCGGGGGTGAATGTGGAGGCCGGCGCGGTCACGCCTTTCTCGGCCATCAGTGCGGCGGTAGCGCTCGTACTGATCGTGGCGCTGGTGTCGCCGCTTGCCCGCTGGCTGCCGCTTGCTGCGGTTGCGGGCGTGTTGCTGATGGTTGCGATCGCGCTGATCAACCGCCGCGAAATCCTGGCGGTGGTCGATGAAGGGCGGGCGAGCGCGGTTGCCATGGGGGTCACATTTGTCCTCACCATCACCGTATCGCTGGAGTGGGCGATTCTGGCGGGGCTGGTCAGTCATCTGGTGTTGTCGCGGATGGCAACGGCGCGCGCGGGCTGAGGTCGCGGGCGCGCGGGTTGAGCGCGGGTTGAGGATGCCGACCCGTGGGCAGGCGCCCCGGGGGTGAAGGCCGGGCCGCTGGCCGCAGCCCGAGCGACTCAGCGGGCTGCGCTTTGTACGGGCGGTGCGCTGTGCGGCAGCAACAACGCCACCGCGGCTGAACAGGCGGTGATCACCGCGAGCGTCATGAGCAGCGCGTTAAAGCCGCTGTGCTTGACGAATGGGCCCAGCAGCCAGACCGCGCTGGAGCTTGCCGTAAACGAGATGGTGAGCCGGATGCCGCTCACCCGTGAACGCATCCGGTCATCGATGTAGCGCGCGATGATTGCATCGGAAAACGGAATGCCGCCAAACACCAGCAGCATGAATGCCGTCATGGCGACGAACATCATCCAGCCCTCGGTGGCGGTGGCGGCAAAAAATGCCACCGGCTGCAGCACCATGATGGCGAGCATGAGCGGGCGCATGGGAACGGCGTCGATCAGTCGACCCACCAGCAGCTGCGCGAGCGAGGCGATGGTGTAGACAAGCGCGAGCAACATGCCCAGCGTGGCGGGCTCGGTGGCAAGCGCTGGCAGCCGGTCTTTGAGCAGCTCGGCATTGCCGTTGGTGGTGAGGTTGAAGGCGAGGCTACCGGTGATCGCGGTCATCAGCATGACGGCGAACACCCGACGGCGGAGTGACTCCGGCATGTCGATCAGCTTGGGGGCGCGTTGGGCGGGTGGTTCGGTTTCGGCGGTGGTGGCGCGCAGAAACAGGAGCCCGCAGACGATGGAGATCACGCCTGGCACCACGAACGCGGCGCGCCATCCGGCGAGCTGCACCAGAAAACCGGTGGAAAGCGCTGCGAAAGCGATGCCGAGGTTACCGGCTAATCCGTTGATACCGATGGTTTTTCCGGGTGTTCGGGTGGACTGGATCAGCATGGGGATGCCGACCGGGTGGTAGATGGAGGCGAAACAGCCCACCAGCGTGAGTGCGATCGCCATGGACCACGGACCGGTGGTGAATGCCACCCCGATCGAAGCCAGCCCGATGCCTAAGAAGAACACCAGCATCATGGCGCGCCGGCCCCACAGGTCGCCCAGTCGACCTGATGGGAGAGACCCCAGGCCAAACATGAAGAACGCACCGGTGGCGTAGGGCATGAGGGACTCCCAGCTGTCGACCCCGAAGTCGGCGGCGATTGCACCGACGGCGGTTGCAAAGACCAGCAGGAGAAGATGATCGATGGCGTGGCCGATATTGAGAAGGAGCGCGGTCATGGAAGACGATCCCGACGTTTTTCGGTGAGCATACGGCATTGAGCGCCATAGGGGGGCCGAGCTGGGTGACGAAAGCGGAGCGCCGAGGCCGAGGCGCGCAGCCGCGCCGGCCTCTCGCGAGACCGGGTGGTCCCGATGACTACAATGTCGGCATGTCCAATCTCCTCGCCCATCTCAACGAGGCGCAACTTGCCGCGGTGACCCTTCCCGCCGGCCATGCGCTGATTCTCGCGGGGGCCGGCAGCGGCAAGACCCGCGTGCTCACCACCCGGATTGCCTGGTTGATTTCAACCGGTCAGGTGAGCCCGCAGTCGCTCCTTGCGGTCACCTTCACCAACAAGGCCGCGCGCGAAATGATGACGCGGCTTTCGGCGATGTTGCCGATCAATCCGCGTGGCATGTGGATAGGTACGTTCCACGGTCTTTGTAACCGGTTGCTGCGCACGCACGCACGCGACGCGGGGCTGTCGCCCAGCTTTCAGATCCTGGATTCATCGGACCAGCTGTCTGCGATCAAGCGGTTGCTGCGCGCGGCCGGTGTCGATGATGAAAAATACCCCCCCAAGAACCTGCAGTACTTCATCAATCAGTCGAAGGAGGCGGGTCTGCGTGCCGGGGCGGTGGAAGTGTTTGACGACTACAACCGGCGTTTCGTTGAACTCTATGCTGCTTACGACGATCAATGCCAGCGCGAAGGGGTGGTCGACTTTGCCGAACTGCTTCTACGGAGCTATGAACTTCTCGAGCGCAATCAGCTGTTGCGAGAGCACTATCAGCACCGCTTTCGGCACATCCTGGTCGATGAGTTCCAGGACACCAATGTGCTGCAGTACCGGTGGCTGAAGCTGCTGGCTGGCATTGACAGCTCGGTCTTTGCGGTAGGTGACGACGATCAGAGTATCTACGCATTTCGTGGCGCGAATGTGGCGAACATGTCGTCATTCGAGCGCGAGTTCCGGGTGTCGAATCTCATCAAACTCGAGCAGAACTATCGCTCGCACGGCAACATCCTCGACTGCGCCAATGCGCTGATCGAACACAACACGCGCCGCCTTGGGAAAAATCTCTGGACCGATGCGGGTGACGGCGAGCCGGTGCGGGTGCACGAGGCCTTCAGTGATGTGCTTGAGGCGCAGTGGCTGGTTGACGAAATCCGCCAGCTTGGCCGCGATGGGCTCGAGCGTCGCGAGGTGGCGCTGCTTTACCGTTCGAATGCGCAATCGCGGGTGTTGGAACACGCGCTGTTTTCGGCGGGCATCGCCTATCGGGTCTATGGCGGGCTGCGGTTTTTCGAGCGCGCCGAAATTCGTCATGCGATGGCGTATCTGCGGCTGATCGATAACCCGGACGATGACGGCGCATTTTTGCGGGTCGTCAATTTTCCAGCACGCGGCATCGGCACACGCTCGATCGAGCTGCTGCAAGATGCCGCGCGGCGCGATTCGCTGAGCCTCTCGCGCGCTGCCGCCGTGCTCACGGGCGGGGCGGCTGCGAAAGTGGGCGCATTTCTGTCGCTCATCAACCGTCTGCGGGAGGAAACCGCCCGGATGTCGCTCGCCGATCTGGTTGAGCATGTGGTGGATCGCAGCGGGCTGACCGCGCACTACGCCACCGAGAAGGAAGGCCAGGAGCGAATTGAAAACCTGCGCGAACTGGTCAATGCTGCCGTCTCCTTCGCAGCCGAAGAAGGGTTCGGTCCCGACCTGCCGGCAAGCCTTGGGGTGGCCCGGTCGTTGGCATCAGAGTCGATGACTGACGTGGCGACAAGCGCTGCGCCCGAGTCGGCGTCCGACGGTGCCCTGCTCCTCGCCGCCACCGACGCACCCGCCGATCCGCTCGCGGCGCCCCTGCTTTCGCCGCTTGCCGCGTTTCTGTCCCATGCCTCGCTTGAAGCCGGTGAAAGCCAGGCCGGAGAGGGGCAGGATGCGGTGCAGCTCATGACCGTGCACGCAGCCAAAGGACTGGAGTTTTCGGCGGTCTTCATCACCGGGCTCGAGGAAGGGTTGTTCCCGCATGAAAACTCGGTCGCCGAGGTTGATGGCCTGGAGGAAGAGCGCCGTTTGATGTACGTGGCGATCACGCGGGCGAGAAGCCGCCTCTACCTGTCGCTCGCGCAGACCCGCATGTTGCATGGTCAGACCCGCTACAACCTTCGATCGCGCTTTCTCGAGGAACTGCCCGAGGGCGCGCTGAAATGGCTCACCCCGCGCGTGCAGGCGGCCTCGAGCAGCTATCGCGAGGGCTGGGGGGGCGCCTGGGAAGGCGTTGAGCGTTCTGGCAACGGGTTCGGGCGCCGGGGCGCGGACCACCGCGGTTCCGGTGGAAACGAGCCCTGGAGTGACGCTCGGCGGCTGGCGGGCTCGCGCGGGGTTGACCGCGATACCGACGTCGGCCGCGCCGATGCCACGGCGGTTCAGGCGGCTGCGCGTTTCGACCGTGGCGTTCCCTGGCGGATCGGACAGACGGTGGCTCATGCCCGTTTTGGCGAAGGGGTGATCGTGGGTATCGAAGGCCAGGGGGCCGATGCCCGAGTGCAGATCAATTTCGGTCGCGCCGGGGTCAAGTGGCTCGCGCTCTCGGTGGCCCGTCTTGAGCCGGTTAATTAGCCCTCGTTCGCAGGCGGCCCGCCTCGCGCTAAGCTAGCACCAACTGTTGGTCGAAATTTTCCGGAGAGCTGCCATGAACGAACCCATCGGTGAGCGCGCAAGCCGCGGCTCGCTAACGCGCCGCGACATGCTCTGGCTGATCGGCGTGGTCTCCGCGCCTGTGGCGCTGCCCACGCTCTCGGGTTGCGCGGCGCACCCGGTCACCGGCGAGAAGGTGCTGGTGGGCCTGTCCGAGCAGGACGAGATCGATATCGACAGGAAACAGGCGCCGCACCAGTTCTCGAATGACTATGGCGCGGTGCAGGATGACTCGCTCAACCGTTATCTGGGCGAGATGAACGGCCGGATTGCCGCGCGTTCTCACCGGCCCAAGATGCCCTATTCATGCCGGGCGCTTAATGCCAACTATGTGAATGCCTACACCTTTCCTGCAGGTAGCATTGGTATCACGCGCGGCATCCTGCTTGAGATGGATAACGAAGCCCAGCTCGCCGGCTTGCTGGGTCACGAACTCGGTCATGTCAATGCACGGCATAGCGCGCAGCGCGTCGGTCAGTCGATGGTCGCGGAGCTGGTGATCACCGGCGTGAGCCTTGCTGTGGCCGCCTCAGACCGCGGGAGCGACTGGGCGCCCATCATCGCGCTCGGCGGCCAGATCGGTGCGAGTGCGCTTCTGTCAGCCTATTCGCGCGATAACGAGCGCGAAGCTGATGCCCTCGGCATGGCGTATATGACGGGCGTCGGCTACCCCGCCTCGGGCATGTCGGAGCTCATGGGCGTGCTGGTGCGGCAGTCGAGCGAAAAGCCCGGTCTGCTCGACACCATGTTCAGTTCCCACCCCATGTCGGAAGAGCGCTTGGCCACGATGCGCCGCGAGGCGTCAGGCCGCTATGCGGCGACCAGTTCCGCGTCGGTCCAGCGCGAGCGCTACATGGACCAGACCGCGGGCCTGCGCAAGCTTCGCCCTGCGATCGCCGATCAGCAGACCGGCGAGCAGGCCATGGCGCGCAAGCGCCTGCCTGAGGCCCAGCAGGCCCTCACCTCGGCGCTCAAGGCGGCGCCCGATGACTACACCGGGCTTTGTCTCATGGCCAAGTGCCAGATCGCACAGAACCGGCGCGCTGAGGCGCAGGCCTATCTCGCGCAGGCGCGTCGGGTGTATCCGACCGAGGGGCAGGCAATGCAGCTCTCGGGCATCAATCTGCTGGGCCAGAAGCGGTTTGCCGAGTCGCAGCAGGAGCTCAATCGCTACGCAAAGGCCCTGCCGGGCGACCCCGATACCGATTTTCTGCTTGCGCTCACGCATGAGGGCCTTCAGAACCGCCAGGCGGCGGCCCAGTCCTATCGCCGCTATCTGTCCGCGGTTCCGCAGGGTGACGCTGCCCGTCATGCGACCAGTCGTCTGAAGAGCTGGGGCATGGTGAAGTGATCCACCAGGCAATCGCCGGCGGACCGCTCGCGGCGCGGGCCGAGGTCGAACGCGTTGCAGCCGCAGGCACGCGCGTCGAGACGCCGTGCGGAGCGGGGCGGCTGGTGTGGTATTCGTGGGGTCAGGGACGGCCGCTTCTGCTGCTCCACGGAGGCTCCGGCAGCTGGACGCACTGGATTCGTAACGTCGAGACCCTGGCTGCAGCCGGCTACCAGGTGATCGCCCCTGATCTGCCGGGCTCGGGCGACTCGGCGCTGCCCCCCGATGGCAACGATGCCGATGTGATTCCGCGCTGGCTGGTACTGGGACTCGAGCAGATTCTGCCTGGGGTGCGTGCGCTGGACGTTGTGGCGTTTTCATTTGGCACGGTGGTGGCGGTTCTGCTCGCGCGCGATTGGCCCGGGCATGTCGCGCGGCTGGTGCTCACTGGCCCGCCTGTGTTTCGCGACAACCCGCCACCGTTCGGGCGCTTGCGCGCCTGGCGCGACGCGCCGGAAGGGCCCGCGCGCGACGAGGTTCACCGGCACAATCTGCTCGCCTTCATGCTGAACGATCCGACCGCTGCCGATGAACTTGCCGTGGAAACCCATGGCCGCAACGTCGAGCGCGACCGGATGACGAAGCGCAGACTTGCTCGGACATCGCTGGTCCACGACACGATCCGCACGCTTCCCGGCCCCCTTCATCTCATCGTGGGCGAACGCGACTTCATTTTCGAGGATCGCTGGGATCAGGCGCACGCCCTGCTCGACGAGGTGCCTGCGCTACAGTCCCGCCTGCTGATCGAGGGGGCGGGTCACTGGGTGTCCTACGAAGCAGCCGACCGATATAACGCCGCTGTACTCCGCCTACTCAAGGACTTGCCGAATGCTTCGCTTTGACCCGAACCTGCGCTGGCTCTTTACCGAGTTGCCGATGATCGACCGCTATGGAGCCGCGGCCGCCGCGGGCTTTCGCGGGGTGGAGTCTGCCTTTCCCTATGACATTCCGGCGCGCGAACTGGCCAGGCGCCTGACCGATCTGGATCTCACGCTTGTGCAGGTGCTATCGCCCTTTGACTGGGCCGCGGGTGAGCGGGGCCTTGCGGCGCTGCCGGGCCGCGAGGCCGACTATCGAGACAGCGTCGAGCGGGCGCTCGCCTATTCCCTGGAAGTGGGGCGTCCCAACGTTCATGTAATGCCCGGCAACATCACGCCGGATCTCGATCGTGCCGAGTGCATGGATCGCTTCATCCGCAATCTTGACTGGGCCGCCGAGCGCGCGGCACAGGCCGGGATCACGCTCATTCTCGAGCCCTGTGCGAAAGCGCGGTTTCCGGAGTTCCTCTATCACCGGGTCGAAGAAGGCGTGGAGGTCATTCAGAAAATCGGCCGCGACAATGTGAAGCTCTGTTTCGATACCTTTCATGTGCAGACCGAGCAGGGATCGATCGCCGATCGCATGCGCGAAGCCTGGCCGTACATCGGCCATCTGCAGGTGGGTGATGTACCGGGTCGCCATGAGCCGGGCACCGGCGAAATTCGCTTCCCCTTCCTGTTTGACCTGATCGAGGAACTGGGCTGGGAGGGCTGGATAGGCTGCGAATACGCGCCTTCCGGGCTCACCGCCGATACCCTGGGCTGGGCCCGCGCTTATGGCGTGGGCGGTGGTTCCGGCGGCTGAGTGTCGGGCGTGGCCGGCCTGGGATTACGGTCGACCGCGTCGCGGTAGGTTGCCCAGAACGAGCAGTACACGGCCGTGATGCCCACTAACCACAGCGGCATCAATACCACTGACCACAGGAGCGGCGAGCCGGCGAGGAGCCCCTGCAAGAGGCGCAGCACGATCGACGCCACCACCGCGAATGCCACCCAGCCCAACGCATAGGCAAGAAACGCCCAGCGGTTTCTCAGGATGGCAGCGATGCTGAAGAACATCGACTTCATCAGCGGCACCCGGTCCCAGGCAATAAAGAGCGGCGCGTACCAGGTGGCAAGCTGGATGGGAAGATAGATGAGGATGAAGACCGCGAGCGCGCCTGCGAGCGCTGCGTCGTTCAGCCGGGGGTCACTGGGGTCGAGTCGGCCGGTTGCCATCTGAACCAATGCATCGCCGCCCGCCATGGCCGAGGCAGCCAGCGCGAGCACAGTGGCGACTGCGTTGATTGCCCCCAGTCCGAGGAGCGGCTTCCACGCCCGTCCGCGGTCATCGCGAAAGCCCGCAAAGAGCGTGAGGGGTGAGGGGTTCTGGCCGGCTTCGGCGGTTCGCACCGCCTGCATCATTCCCACCATGAAAATGGGGGTAAGAATCAGCGGGCCGAGCGAGCCGATGATGGGCACGATCATCGAGACGCCCATCAGGGCCAGGTTCAGGAATGCGATGGCCACCAGCGCAACGGGCTGGCGGCGGAGCAGCCGGAAACCATCGAGTACCCAACGGAAGCCGGTGGTCGCGGGAAGGCGGGCGATCTGCATGATGAAAGCGTAGGGGTCAGGCTAAGCGGTGACGCTGCAGGTTAATCGGGCGCCGGGACGCGCAGGCGCCGCGCGCGCAATATACGCTCGAAATGTGCCGGGTCCTTAGGCTGGATGACCTCGGCCGGTCGCGGACAGTGGAGGTCATGAAGCCGGGAGAGCCAGAAGCGGAGCGCAGCCGCCCGCAGCATCACAGGCCAGGCACTCGTCTCAGGCGCGGTAAGCGGGCGTTCGCGGCGGTAGGCTGCGAGGAGCGCATGCAGGCGATCTTGATCGAATTCTCCACTCGCCTCATCGATGCACCAGTCGTTTGCCGTGACGGCCAGGTCATAGAGCCAACTGTCGCGGCCGGCGAAGTAGAAATCGATCACACCGGATAGCAGCGGTGCGGTTGCGCCCGGGCGAGACTCACCGAACAGGACGTTATCGCGGAACAGGTCGGCATGCACAGGCCCACCGGGCAGGGCGGTGAAGTCGGCGCTAACCGAAAACGCCTGTTGCTCGACCATTTCGGTCTCGAGCAGCGCGCGCTGCGAGGCATCAAGAAATCCGTGGACCTGGGGCGCGGTCTGCGCCCACCAGCGTCGGCCCCTTGGGTTGTCGGGCATTGCGGTGAAATCGGCTGCCGCTCGGTGCATGGCGGCGAGCAGCGCGCCGACCCGAGCGCAGTGCCCAGCCGTGGCGCGTTCGACCGAACGGCCGGTAAGGCGCGTGACCAGCGCGCAGGGCTTGCCGTGCAGCGTACCCTGCAGCTCACCCGAGTGGCGGGCCACCGGATCGGGGCAGGCAATGCCGCGCGCGGCCAGATGGCGCATCAGACCGAGATAGGCGGGCAGATGCTGCGCCGATAAGCGCTCGAAAATGGTGAGCACATAGCGCCCGCCGGTGGTGTCAACGAAGAAATTGCTGTTCTCGATGCCCGCCGCGATGCCCTCGAAGCCCACGAGATCGCCCACCGTATAGTTGGCGAGGAACGAGCGGACGTCAGATTCGGTGAGCGGGGTGAAGACAGCCATCGGACAGCATTCTTGTCGGAACCGGTCGGTTGCAAGGTTGAACTCTGACATAATCGGCGCCCTCTACGTGAGGCTGCGGTGCTCTTCTGAGCACAGGCGGCCGTTCTCCAACGCTTTCCCGCATGCCTTGCGCGTGGCTGTCAACCTCCCACAACACGCTCTTTCGGGTCTCAGCCCATGACTGACGGTTCCCTGCTGCTGGTCGACGGTTCGAGTTACCTCTACCGGGCGTTTCACGCACTTCCCGATCTGCGCAACCGCGAAGGCGAGCCCACGGGGGCGATTTACGGCATGGTGGCCATGCTGAGAAGGTTGCGGACCGATACCCGGCTGAATCTGGGCGCCTCCCACGGCGCGGTGGTGTTCGATGCACCCGGCCCCACCTTCCGCGATGCGATCTATCCGCAATACAAGGCGCAGCGAAGTGCCATGCCCGCTGACCTGGCGCGGCAGATTCCGATGATTCACGATCTGGTGCGCGCCATGGGCTGGCCGCTCATCATGGTGGAAGGCATCGAGGCTGACGATGTGATCGGAACGCTCGCCCGGCGCGCCCACGACGAAGCGCGGCTCACCGTGGTGTCCACCGGCGATAAGGATATGGCCCAGCTGGTGAGCGAGCATGTGAGGCTGGTGAACACCATGAGCCGCGATGGCGGCGGTGCCGAGTGGCTGGACCGCGACGCGGTGGTGGTCAAGTTCGGCGTGCCGCCCGAGCGGATCGTTGACTGGCTCACGCTGGTCGGTGATGCAGTGGACAACGTTCCGGGCGTCGATAAGGTCGGTGCCAAAACTGCGGTGAAGCTGCTTACCGAATACGGCTCACTCGACGAGCTGGTTGCACGCGCGGCTGAAGTAAAGGGCGCGGTGGGCGAGAACCTCAGGCGCGCGCTCGATTGGCTCCCCACGGCGCGCACGCTCGTTACCATTCGCACCGACTGTGAGCTGGGCGCCTCGGTGACCGGAATCACTGATTCGCTTGCGCTCGCGCCGGAAAACGATGCGCGCATGCTTGAGCTTTTTGCGCAGTGCGGCTTTCGCACCTGGTTACGCGAGCTCGAAGCGAAGCTGGGCGAGTCGGTGCCGGGCGCCGGAAGCGGTTCGCGTGCGGTGGGTATCGGTGGCGTCTCTTCGGACGGCGCTCCGGCTGCGAGCCCGCATGATCAGCGCGCGCTTGCGCCCTGGATGCCGCCGCACCCCATTCCCGACGACCCGGCCGAGCGGTGCTATGAAGCGGTTCTGGATGAGCCAGCCCTCGAACGCTGGCTCGCGCGCATCATGGCAGCCGATCTGGTGGCCTTCGACACCGAGACGACCTCGCTCGATCCCATGGCCGCCGAACTGGTTGGTTTCTCGTTTTCAATTGAGCCTGGCGAGGCGTGTTACATCCCGGTCGGGCATCGCTACACCGGCGCTCCTGATCAACTTCCCCTGGCCCGGGTGCTTGAGCGCCTGAGGCCCTGGCTGGAAGACGCTTCGCGGGCCAAGGTCGGGCAGAACCTGAAATACGACACCCATGTCCTCGAGAACCATGGGGTGCGGCTGGCGGGCGTGGCGCATGACACGCTGCTACAGAGTTATGTGCTCGAGGCGCATCGCAATCACGACATGGATTCGCTCGCCACGCGTCATCTCAACCGGCGCACCATCCGCTATGAAGACGTGGCAGGCAAGGGCGCGGCACAGATTGGTTTCGAGCAGGTGTCGGTCGACCGCGCGACGCTCTACTCGGCCGAAGATGCCGAAGTCACGATGCATCTGCACCGGACACTGCATCCGCGAGTCAGCGCCGAGCCTGCGCTGGAGCGCATTTATCGCGATATTGAAATCCCGGTCTCGCGGGTGTTGCAGCGTATGGAGCGGCGCGGCGTGCTGATTGATTCGCAGGCGCTTGCCCGGCAGTCCGATGAGCTGGGGCGAAAGCTGCTCGAGCTCGAAGCCCGCGTGCATGAGGCTGCAGGCCAGCCCTTCAACCTGGGCTCGCCCAAGCAGTTAGGCGAAATCCTGTTCGAGAAGCAGGGACTGCCGATCCTGAAGAAAACCGCGGGCGGGGCACCCTCCACCGATGAGGACGTGCTCACGCGGCTGGCGGAGGACTACCCGCTACCGAGGCTGCTGCTCGACTGGCGGGGGTTGGCGAAGCTGAAAAGTACCTATGCGGACAAATTGCCGCGCATGGTGAACCCGCGCACCGGTCGCGTGCACACCAGTTACTCGCAGGCGGTGGCGGTCACCGGGCGCCTGTCATCGAGCGAGCCGAATCTGCAGAACATTCCCATCCGCACGCCCGAGGGCAGACGGATTCGCGAGGCTTTCGTGGCGCCGCCCGGGTGTCGGATCATGTCGGCCGATTATTCGCAGATTGAGCTGCGCATCATGGCGCACCTGTCCGATGACGAGAGCCTGCTACGGGCCTTTGCCGAGGGCATTGACGTGCACCGTGCGACGGCCTCCGAAATATTCGGCATACCGGCCGCCGAGGTGTCGAGCGAGCAGCGCCGCTATGCGAAGGTGATCAACTTCGGTCTGATCTACGGCATGAGCGCGTTTGGGCTGGCGTCGAACCTGGGCATCGAACGCGATGCAGCGCGCCACTACATCGAGCGCTATTTCGCCCGCTACCCCGGCGTCAAACGCTTCATGGACGAGACCCGGGTGCGGGCCCGCGAGCAGGGCTATGTCGAAACCGTTTTCGGCCGGCGGCTGTGGCTTGCCGAAATCGCGAGTCCCAGCGGTCCGCGGCGGGCGGCCGCCGAACGCGCAGCGATCAATGCGCCGATGCAGGGCACCGCAGCCGATCTGATCAAACTCTCCATGATCGAAGTTGAGCGCTGGCTAGAACAGTCGGGGCTCCACACGAAGCTCATCATGCAGGTGCATGATGAACTGGTGCTCGAGGTACCGGAACCCGAAGTGGAGACGGTCCGCGAAACCCTTGGCCGACTGATGACCGGTGTGGCGAGCCTCAAGGTTCCGCTGGAGGTTGAAACCGGTGTCGGTGACAACTGGGATCAGGCACATTGACCGCCCCATGATCTCTCCTTACTCAATTTCTCCTGGCCTCTTCCACTTTCCTCACTGAAGGATCTGACCATGAACGCTGATGACCGGATGATCCGCGCGCTGCGCGACGAGATGAACTCCCTGAGCCCGGCGGCCACCGCCCCGGGCCGACGCGGTTTTGTTGTGACGGCGCTCGGCAGCGGGTTTGCCGCAGCGGTGATGCCCACCGGCGCGCTGCGGGCACAGACCATCACCACCGACACCGCCGGGCTCACCGCCGGTGAAGTGAAGATTCCCGCGGCCGGTGGCGACATGCCCGCTTATCGCGCCATGCCCGCAAGCGGTACGGGGCATCCTGTAATTCTGGTGGTGCAGGAAATCTTTGGCGTCCATGAGCACATCAAGGATGTCTGCCGCCGCTTTGCCAAGCTGGGCTATCTGGCGATTGCGCCCGAGTTGTTTGCGCGACAGGGCGATCCGACGAAATATCCGTCGGTTCCAGAATTGTTCAAGAACGTGGTGTCCAAGGTGCCCGATGCGCAGGTGATCGCCGACCTCGACGCCTCGGTGGCCTGGGCCGGGACTCAGGGCGGAAACCTTGACCGCCTGGGCATCACCGGCTTCTGCTGGGGCGGCCGCATCACCTGGCTCTACAGCGCCCACTCAAAGCGCGTCAAAGCCGGCGTGGCCTGGTATGGCCGTCTGACGGGCGATACCTCGCCCATGACCCCCCAGCATCCCTACGAGATTGCAGCGAGCCTCAACGGTCCGGTGCTCGGGCTCTACGGCGGAGTCGATACCGGTATTCCGGTGGCAACGGTCGATGAAATGAAGAAGCGGCTCGCGGCGGGTGGACCGGCCTCGCGGGCGTCCGAGTTCGTGGTGTATCCGGAAGCGGGCCATGCCTTTCATGCCGACTACCGGCCGAGCTACCTCAAAGCCGCCGCCGACGATGGCTGGAAGCGCTGCCAGGCCTGGTTCAAGAAGCATGGGGTCTGAGCGAGCTAATCGGGTCCTCGGGGTGACCGTATCGTGACCCCCGAGCTGATCCATATTCTGCTTGCCACCGCGGCGGCGGGCGCGCTGAGCGTTCTAGCGGCGGCTGCGCTGTCGCTTACGCTCCTGTCGCGCATCGTGCCGCGGCTGGTGAGCCTCTCTGCGGGCCTGCTGCTCGGCACCGCTGTGCTGCACCTGCTGCCTGAGGCGGTTGAATCGGGCGTGGACATCCACGCGCTTTCCTGGACGTTGCTGGCCGGTCTGATCGGATTCTTCCTCCTGGAAAAACTTGCGATCCTTCGTCACAGCCACCATCACGAGGGCGACGGCCACGAACACCATGAAGGCCATGACCGGGCTGAGGCAGGCCCCGGCGGCATGCTGATTCTGGTGGGTGATGCGATCCACAACTTCGCAGACGGCGCCATGATCGCGGCCGCTTTTCTGATCGACATCAGACTCGGCTGGCTGACCGCACTCGCGATTGCTGCCCATGAAATCCCCCAGGAGATTGGCGATTTCATTGTGCTGGTCAATGCGGGCTACAGCCGCCAGCGTGCGCTCGCGTTCAACCTGCTGTCGTCGGTGGCCGGCGTGGCGGGTGGGCTAGTCGGTTATGTGGCGTTTGCAGAGAGCAGCACCCTGCTGCCCTTTGTGCTGATGGTCTCCGCCGCGAGCTTCATCTATATCGCGCTCGCCGATCTGGTACCCGACCTGCACCGACAAAGCCGCAAACACCGCCCTGACTCTTTACTGCAACTGGGGCTGATGTTTGCCGGCATCCTGATGGTGGCTGTGCTGACCTCCGGGGCGCATGCGCACTGAGCGGAGGGCTGAATCAGGCGCGAATAGAGCGGCCTGCCGATAGAAAGACCAGCCCCCGCGTCTGCGCAACAACGACGAAGAGGCGGTTATCGACGCCGCGCCCGGCCTTTAGCCGGCTTCCGGACCCCGGGCAATGGGGCGTGCCGGGTCGGCACACCACTCGCTCCAGGAGCCCGGGTAGAGCGCTGTGCCCGGCAGTCCGGCCACCTCCATCGCCAGCAGGTTGTGGCAGGCGGTGACGCCCGAGCCGCATTGGTGCACCACCTCGGACGTGGGTCGCCCCGCCAGCAGTGTGTCGAAGGCCGCGCGCAGCTGCCCCGGCGGCAGGAATCGCCCGCCGGCGTCCAGGTTGTCCTTGAAGGGTCGGTTGAGCGCGCCCGGGATGTGACCGGCCACCGGGTCGAGCGGTTCCACCTCGCCACGGAAGCGCTCGGGGGCGCGAGCGTCGA
>JALREG010000013.1 GCA_023253905.1 Burkholderiaceae bacterium | reverse complement strand
GGACAGCACCACCTCGCCGCATGGCTCCGTTCCTTCCGGCCCCAGCACATCGGTGCCCGCTTCAGGCGCGCTGCCCTCCACCTGCGCTAGGAACATCCGGCGCTTCAACTTGCCCAGGTAATGGCTGCGTGCAACCACCTCCTGCCCGGGGTAGCACCCTTTGCGAAAGCTCACGCCGTCAACCAGATCGAGATTGACCATCTGCGGTACGAAGCGCTCAACGCCCGCAGCGACGATACGAGGAAGCCCCGACAGGATCTCGGTCCAGCGCCAGACTGTTGACGAGACAGGGGTGAGCCCGGCACTCAGCACACCCCACGGGTGCGCGGCGTCGTTGACGCGAACCAGCAGCAACCCCCTCGCGATGGGGGCGAGCGCCGCTGCGTCGGCCGTGGCCGGTGCGCGACACGGCACGCAACCGAGCACGTATCCATCTCCGAACGAGATCACGTCTTTCGGACCAGGCCACGACGGTGCACCCAATTGCCGAAGCGTTTCAGCGGCCCGCTCACCACCGATTCCAAAAAGAAACCAGCGATCGGATTCGTCGCTGATCCGGACCTTGGCGCGGAGCACGAACATCGACAGTCGCTTGCGAAGCCCAACCAACAGCGGCTGCGAAGCCACCATCCGGATGCCGTCGGAGGCGCGCCACATCATCACGCTGGCGAGCAGCCGTCCTTTGGCTGAGCAATAGCCCGAGAGCTGCCAGGTGTTCTCCGCCAGCCCCTCCAGATCATTGGTGAGCTGCGATTGGAGAAAGCGAAGCGCGTCGTCGCCTTCGATATGCAACACACCCAGGTCTGCAATCGGCGACACCCAGCCGCGAGCCGTTGAGAGGGGATCGACCGGACGGTCGTGATAAAGCACCTGCGGCCCGGACGAATCGGACGCCAGGGCGCCGCCACACAGCGTGGCGAGCGCCTGCGCATGGCCCGTATCAGCAGTGGGTGGGATCAGAGAAGCATTCACGGTGCGTATTATAGGAAGGGCTTTGATTTCGCTGCTCATTGAACCCTGATGCCAATGTTCCGAATCCTTCCAACGCTTGCCCGGACCGTGCTGGTTGGTGTGGCTTTTGCACTGGGCGCCGCATCGGGCGCGATGGTTTCGTACCGGCTGACACCGCTTCATCAAGACCCCCAACCGAGGCGAGTGGTGATTCCGCTCGGATCCGGGCCCGCAGCACTCGCCTCTGCGTTTGAGCGGGTGGGCTTTACGGTCTCGGCCAGCAGACTGGCCTGGATCGTCAGGCTTCGTGGCGATGGCGCACGCTATCGCGCGGCGCTTTACGATGTGACGGCGGGTCTGCCACTCAAAGGCTTGCTGGATATGCTCGCCAACGGCGAGGGCCAGCCGGCGACCCTCCGGCTGATCGAGGGGCTCACCTTTCGCCAGGTCCGGGAACTGCTCGATCAGCACCCCCATCTTATTCCGGATGCGCGCGCCCTTGATGAACCCTCGTTACTCGCCCGAATCGGTGCGCCGGTTTCAAGTGGCGAGGGCCTCTTCTTGCCCGACACTTATCATTTCGCCCCGGGAACCAGCGCAGTCAGTCTCTATCGAGACGCCTGGCGGGCGATGGATCGCGTTTTGCAGCGCGAGTGGAGCCGTCGCTCAGCGGCGCTTCCGATTGAGACGCCCTATCAGGCGCTGGTCCTTGCTTCGATGATTGAAAAGGAGACCGGGCGCGCTGAGGATCGCGCGATGGTCGCGTCCGTCTTTGTGAACCGGCTCAAAAAGGGCATGCTCCTTCAAAGCGATCCAACGACCCTGTATGCGCTCGGCCCAAGCTTCGAGGGGCGTCTGCGCCGTCGTGACCTTCAGCTTGACCATCCGCACAATACTTATGTCCGCCCCGGACTCCCCCCCACTCCGAGTGCGCTTCCAGGCCGCGGCGCAATTGAAGCCGCGCTCCGGCCGGCTGAGTCAGCAGCCTTCTATTTCGTGGCTCGGGGTGACGGCAGCACCGAGTTTTCAAATGATCTCAAAGCGCATCAGCGCGCGGTCGAACGCTTCATACTGAAACGATGAAACCAGGACGATTCATTACCTTTGAGGGGATCGATGGCGCGGGAAAAAGCACCCACATCGCCCCGTTTGCGGCATTGCTCGAAGCGCGCGGACATCGCGTGGTCATCACCCGTGAGCCCGGCGGCACGGAGCTCGGCGAACAATTGCGCGAACTCACGCTCACCCAGTCCATGGCGCCGCTCACCGAGTTGCTGCTGGTCTTTGCGGCGCGAGCCGAGCATTTGGCGGCCAGAATCCGGCCCGCCCTTGCCCGCGGCGAATGGGTGGTCTGCGATCGGTTCACTGACTCAACCTTCGCCTACCAGGGATCGGGACGAGGCATTGGGACTGATCGGGTTCGGATCCTCGAGGCGCTGGTCCATCCCGACCTTCAGCCGGATCACACCTTTCTGTTTGATCTCGCCCCCTCGGAGGCCGCCAGGCGCCGAGCGGCTGCGCGCGCGGCGGATCGCTTCGAGACCGAGGACCTGCATTTTTTTGAGCGGGTCCGCTCGGGTTACCTTGAGCGAGCGCAAGAATCTGCCGGGCGGTTTACCCTGATCGACGGTATGCAAGGCATTGATGAAATCAAGAATAAACTTGAGAAAATTGCTGCAACCTTATGAATTCAATACCGATATGGATAGAAAGACGCTTGCGTTCTTTGCTCGCCTCACGCGATACGCTGCATCACGCGCTGCTCTTCTCCGGTCCCGAAGGCGTAGGCAAGGAGTGGCTTGCCAGGTCGCTCGCGGCCGCCTTGCTCTGCGACCGTCCGCACGAAGATCGCACTGCCTGCGGGCAGTGTGCGGCCTGCCGATGGCTGTCCCAGGATTCCCATCCTGATTTTCGGGGGCTCCGGCCCTCGGCTGATGAGCCCGTGGCGGAGGAGGGCGAGGCGCCCACAACGCGGCCAGCCAAGGTGTCGCGCGACATCCGAATTGAGCAGATCCGTGGGCTGGCGGGCTTTGTCGAGGTGGCCAGCCATCGGGGCGGTGCGAAGGTCATCCTCATCACG
Organism: Burkholderiaceae bacterium; assembly: GCA_023253905.1. The sequence continues at coordinate 12,360 of JALREG010000013.1, read as the reverse complement.
CCGGCCGATGCGATGAACAGCGCAGCCGCCAACGCGCTGCTGAAGACACTCGAGGAACCCCCACCGAACACCTATTTTCTGCTGGTTAGCAGCCGGTCAAGCCGATTACCGGCCACCGTACGGTCGCGTTGCCGCCAGGTGCCGGTCCCGACCCCGCCGCATGCCGAGGCCCTCGCCTGGGTCATGGCCCAGGCGCATGCAGAGGAGGAGAGGGCGCAGCAGTGGCTTGCGTTTTGCGGGGGCGCGCCGCGACGCGCACTCGATCTCGGTGCGAGCGAACAGGCGGTGCTTCATCGAGATCTGGTCGAGACCTTTGCCAACTGTGAACATGAGTCGCTGGTGAGTTCAACCGACCGGCTCAATGCGCATGAGCCCCGCGTCTGGGTGCCTGTGCTTCATGCCTGGTGCGTAGACCTATCGCGATGCGCTGCAAGCGCCGCGCCAAGATACTTTCCCGCCGAAGCGGCGCGACTCAAGACGCTTGCAACGCGCTTGGATGTCAATGCGCTGCTCGACTTCGAGCGGTGGTTACAGCAATTGCAGCGGCTGATTTCTCACCCGCTCAACCCGAGGTTGGTGGCCGACGACGCCCTCAGTCGGTACCTCGCGGCATTTAAGCGTCGCCGTCAGGCGGCCTGAGCCTGCCTCAATTGCTGACCTGCGGCGAACGCGGGATCCAGGCGCTCGGATACCGCGGGCCGGTAAAATGCGGCATGCTGATCGATTCCCACTGTCATCTCGACTTTCCGGATCTGCTCGAACGATTCGAAGACATCCGTTCGAACATGGTCGCGAATGGTGTGACGCGCGCGCTTTGTGTTGCGGTCAATCTCGAGGATTTTCCCAAAGTGCTCGATCTGGTCGAGCGCGCGCCCGAGCTGTGCGCCTCGGTTGGCGTTCACCCGGATTACGCCGATGTGCGGGAGCCCGACGTTGAGACCCTGGTGCGGCTGGCGGATCACCCCAGGGTGGTCGCAATCGGCGAGACGGGGCTCGATTATTACCGGGTCCCGGCCGAGGAGCTCGATTGGCAGCGCGCGCGCTTCCGTATCCATATCCAGGCGGCACGCGCCTGCGATAAGCCTTTGATTGTTCACACTCGGTCGGCCTCAGCCGACACGATCTCGATCCTGGCGGAGGAGGGCGCACGTGAGGCAGGGGGCGTGATGCACTGCTTTACCGAAGACTGGGCGTGCGCGAGTGCAGCAATTGACATGGGCTTCTGCATCTCTTTTTCGGGGATCGTCACATTCAAAAGCGCGGCTGCGCTACGCGAGGTCGCGATCAAGGTTCCTGACCATGCACTCCTCGTTGAAACCGATTCGCCTTATCTGGCGCCTGTCCCTCACCGGGGCAAGACCAACGAACCGGCCTATGTCCGACACGTGGCCGAGTTCCTCGCTCAACTTCGGGGCGTATCGCTTGAGCGAATCGCGGCGCTTACCACCGCGAACTTTGAACGCGTGTTCGGCGCCTCTCGGCCGGACCGGGAGTCGCCATGACGCTGTCGCTTCGATGCTTCTACAACGCGCCCTCACTTGACGCCCTTTGGCGGCTGGGGCGGGCGCTGGTGCTCGGACTATTGCTCTCCCAGGCGGCGCAAGCGCAGTCACCTGCTTTCTGGCGTGCAATCGAGAGCAACGATATCAATGCGCTTCGCACTGAACTGATGCGCGGAGCCAATCCGAATGCCCGACATCCTGATCATGGGCCCGCCATTGTCGCAGCGGCGCGGTTCAAGTCATTCGACGTTGTACGTGTGCTGGCCTCACTGAACGCGACCGACGTGGATGCGGCCAGCGTGGCCGACGAAACAGCGCTGATGCTGGTGTCCACGCTGGGCGACCGGCGCTCATTCGATGCGCTGCTGCAGCGAGGCGCGCAGGTTAATCGCCCCGGCTGGACGGCGCTGCATTACGCAGCAAGCGGCGGGCAACTCGAGCTTGTCAAGGTTCTGATTGAGCAGCATGCCTTTATCGATGCGCAGTCGCCGAACAACACAACGCCACTCATGATGGCCGCCCGTATGCGCGCGTTGCCGGTCGTTCAGTACCTCATCGACCAGGGCGCAGATCCGTCCCTTCGCAATCAGGCCGGGCTCGATGCCGCCGCATACCTCGAGCGTAATGGCGAGCGACAGTGGGCCATCTGGATGAAAGAACGCGCCCAGCGGTACGTCGCCCGGTACGGTACGGTTGAGCAGCCGCGCTGGACGTCGACCGCAAATAGCGACAGCGGGGGTCCGGGAGGAAGCGCGCAGACCGATCTAGCGCCCGTGCAAATGAATCGCGAGGTGAGCGTGGCGCCAGAGTCGCGCCCGCCAAGTACCGCCGGTCCAGTCGGTAGCGCCGTCAGTGCGCCGGGCCAGCCGGGAGGCGCTGCCCTTCCGGCGGCAGCGTCGCAAGCGCCAGCACAACAGGGCGTGGGTAGCGCAACAAGCGGCACAAAGCCGCCAACCGCTGCTGCGCCGAAGCCATCCTCTACGGGCGCGTCCGCGTCGGTTGCCCCATCGCCGTCGCCTCAGTCCGCCGTCCCCAAGCCAGCAGCGCCGCCTGTTTTGTCGGCGCCTACGCCCGCGAGCCCGGTGGCACCCGCGGCGAGGGCACCCGGCGCCGTGCCCGCGCCGGCTGTGCTCGCGCCGGCTGTGCCCACGCCGTCTGCTACCACCAAGCCCGTTGCGCCTATTCCCCCCGCGGCCTCGAAGCCGGTTGCGCCCACCGTACCGACTCCAACGGCGGGCGCTGGCGGCGCTACCGCCTCGCAGCAGCCCAAGGATAGCGAGCCCTTGTTTTTCTCTCGTACGCTCAGCATCCCTGCTGACCCGCCAAGTGCCACGCCCAGCCGCTAGCGGGCATGACGGAGCCGCAGCGCGCCCATACGCACTGAGTCGAAGCTGGGTTCTGCGCTCTCAGAGGATGACAGCGTGCCAGACGCGAGCCCAATGCCAGTAATCGAGCTCCAGGGCCTTTCCCGTACCTACAAAACCGGTGCGGGCGATGTTCTCGCGCTCCGACCCATTGATCTGCGCGTCGTGGCCGGTGAGTTCGTTGCGATCATGGGTCCGTCTGGATCAGGAAAATCCACCTTCATGAACCTGGTTGGCTGCCTGGATACACCCAGCAGCGGCAGCTATCGCCTCTCAGGTCAGCCGGTTCATCAGCTGTCCGGGAATGCGTTGGCTGCCTTGAGAAACCGGAGTATTGGCTTTGTATTTCAGCAGTTCAATTTACTTGGCCGGGCCAGCGCACTTGATAACGTTGCCATGCCGCTGGTCTACGCCGGCGTAGGCAGACGCGAACGACAGGAGCGCGCGAGGCGCGCATTGGATGGTGTGGGTCTCAGCGATCGTTGGCACCACACGCCGGCCCAGCTGTCGGGCGGACAGCAGCAGCGCGTCGCGATCGCGCGCGCCTTGATCAACGATCCGCAGATCATTCTTGCCGACGAACCCACGGGCGCGCTGGATTCGCGAACCTCGGTTGAGGTCATGGCCTTACTGCAAGGGCTGAATCGTCGTGGCCAGACCGTGCTGTTTGTGACCCATGAAGCCGACGTCGCTGCATTTGCCAGGCGCGTGATCACATTCCGTGACGGTCAAGTGCAGGATGACCGTCCGGGTCGGAATCTGGATGCTTCGACGGCCCTGTATAACTTCGTATAATTTGTATTATGTAAAATTATATAAGTCAGCTCGCTGGAGGTAAATCCTCCGCCCTCAGGCGCTGGATCTCGAATACCACGCGACGCCCTGCTCGTCGTCTTCCACTTGCGCGCGTCCCGCACGCAGCAGCCGGTTCAGATGCGCAAGACTTTCACCGGTTGCCATGGATACCAACTGCGCATCATCGCCATTGATCGTACGGGCGAACAACGCAGGAAAAACATCGACGGCACGCGAGCGCCGGGAAAGCGCCTGCTCAAGTTGATCAAGCGACTCGATATGCATGCGTTCCAGATGATTGAGCCGCTCGTGCAGCCCTCTGAAAGGCTCGTTGTGCGCGGGCAGCACCAGCACATCGGCCGAAATGCGCTTTCGAAGGCGCTCGATCGAGGCCAGCCAGTCTCCCAGGGGATCGGCGTCGGGCTCGGTGGGAAACACTGAAACGTTTGATGAAATTCGAGGCAAAACCTGATCGCCGGAGATCAACAGTCCGGATGCATGGCAGACCAGGCAGGCGTGTTCGGGTGAATGCCCGTTACCAATCACGACTTCCCATTGACGCTCACCAATGCTGAGCACTTCACCATCGTGCAGTCGGCGAAAATTGTCAGGAAGCGCATAGACCGACTTCCCGAAGCTACCGAATCGGGTTCGATAGGTTTCCAGCTGGTCATCCGACCACCCTGCCCTTCGATAGAACGACACACCTTCCGCTGGTGCCTCGCGCCCGGTGTCGGCCACCAGAACCCGGCAGGTGAGGTATTCGGCTCGGGTCATCCAGAGGCGGCAGGCGAACCGGCGAGTGAGCCACCCCGCCATGCCCACATGATCGGGGTGCATATGGGTGACAAATACCCGCGTAACCCGGCGCCCGCCAAACCCGTTTGCAAAGATTTTTCTCCAGGCGTCGGTGGTTTCCTTATCCCGAACACCAGTGTCAACAATGGCCCATCCGTCACCGTCTTCAAGCGCCCACAGGTTGATATGGTTCAGCGTGTAGGGCAGCGTCATCCTGATCCAGAGGACGCCGGGCGCCACCTCGATCGTCTCACCGAGCGCGGGCTTTGATGAAAACGGATACTCGAGCAGTCGCGCGTTCGACGAATTAACGGTGGCGGTCATGGGCATTCAGCGCCCGGTCAGGCGCGGCAATCGTTCGCGAGCTGACGGCCCTGCTTAGTGTCGAGCAGCATGGATTTTCCCGGAATGGTGATCCAGGTGAGGCCGCTTGTTTTATCTTCCAGGCGCAATGCGCCGGTTTGCGTGGCAACCAACTGCATCGTGTAGTTGCGGCGTTCCCAGTAAACAATCGCCGAGCGACGATCTTCGGCGACCTGCCTGATCTCTACACGTCGATTGAGATCGCAATGAAATACGCCGGTGGAGAGTTTCAGTGACGGATGATGTGCGCCCTGGGGCTCGCCCGAAGCCCATGACGGCGCCGTGAACAGGAGCCCAGTACCCAACATTACCGCGTTCCGCAATCGTGTGAACTTCATGTGAACACCCCATAAACAAAACAAAAGCCGACCGGCGCCGGCTGTACAGACAGCCCGTTACGCTAGCCGGAAACGAAGAACGCCGCAAACGCGGCCTGAGGGGTGTCTCGGACTATCGGACCACACCGGAAGGCGGGGCAGGCGGCAAACCCGCCGGCGGTGGCGGAGGTGTTACGGACGGCGAAGCAGAGGCCGGGCGCTGCCCGCCCCGCTCACTCAGCCGACCATCGACCGGAACGCGGTGCCCCTTGGCGTACATGCACTGAACGTAGGCGTGGTCGTAGCGGCGCTGGACAGAGAACGAATCACCTGCGCCACTTGACGCGCCGGAAGCGGTACCAATCAGCAATCCGGTGCCGGCACCCACCCCCGCGCCACGCGATCCGTCGATCGCAGCGCCCGCAATTGCGCCCACGACCGTCCCTAACGCTGCACCGCGAACCAGGCTGTCCTGGCGGGCCTGGTCGGCGCCTTGTGTGTTGGCCTGAGCCGTTGCGAAGTTGCGGCATTCAAAATCGTCAAACCGGAAGGTGTCAAAGCTCTTCCCGCTTCCGGGAAGCACCAGCATGGATGGCCCGGTCGGTGCCGTGGCGCAGGCGCCGAGCGCGAACACGGTCGCGGTCAGGGCTGGCCACCGAAGCCACCGATAACGGGATCGAGTTGCGGGTTTAGTCGTTTGCATGGACAGGCTCCGGGGTAAGTGTGTGTCGGCGTGCGGCAGTGACCGGCTGAAGAGACGGTACCGGCGGATCCGACACTACTGAGTGCTAGACGGCTGCGGTGATACGGCAATCCACCCTTCTGGACAGTCGGGCGCGCCGGGATGATAGGCGGCACGACTCTCGCACCAGTACCAATACCCTGCCCTCGGCATTTCTACTGGTACCGGCGCGCTACCCCTTTCAACGTAGACGGGCGGAGGCGCTGCTGGAACCACAACCACCGGCGGCGCCGGACGATAAACGTAGGGCGGATACGCCCAGTAGGGGCTTGGCGCGTAGTACACCGGCGGGTGGCCTACCCAGACGCGTACCGACGGACCGTGGGCGCGCCGATAGGGGCCAGGACCGTGAACAGCAGGCGCGAATTTCGGCTGGGGGACCGACACGACAGAGGGCAGTGGGTGGGGGCGCGCCGGGCTCGTGAGGGCGCGCGGAGCAGGAGGGGCTGCGGCACGGGTGCGGTGGTCATGGCGGTCGGCGGCGTGAGCGAAGACAGCGAGGGCGAGAATCACCGCGCCGACGCACGTACGACCGGTCACGTAAAGCCAATGAGTCATGGAGTTCTCTGAAGGGGCCGAGGCAAACGGAACTGTAGCAAACCCGCCCGTCCCTCAAAGCGTGCGCCCGTCACCCGACTTACAGTGCTTACAGCCTCTTACAATAGAAGCGTTGATTGACTTTGGAGCATGCCATGCGCGATTGGCAAAAAGGGGTGACCCCGCCCGCCTCAGTGACATTCCGATCGAGCCGGCCCGATCGAAAGGCGCAGGCGCGAAGGTTAAGTCCGCTTCTCGCCGTGGGATTGTTCCTCGCGTCGGGTTTGGCAACCGCCCAGCACGACGCTTCGATTTTTCGTGACGCCGATATCGCGCTTGGTGAAAAGCTCATCGCTGAAAACCGCTGCGCCGCCTGTCACATCCAGAAGTTTGGCGGCGATGGCACGTCGATCTATCGTCCCCAGGGCAGAATCAACACAGCAGGATTCCTTCGCGGAATGGTTGAACAGTGCAACACCGAGCTCAAGTTACAACTGTTCCCCGAGGAGGTAACGGCGGTCGCGGCCGTGCTCAATCGCGACTTCTACCGGTTCAAATAGGCCCCGACCATCATGCTGAACGATACGCACCAGGCTTCCCTTCGCAGCTGGGTAGACTCAGCCAATGATGCTGAGTGTGAATTCCCCATTCAGAATCTTCCCTACGCCGCCTTTCGCAGGAAGGGCTCGCGTGACGACCATCAGATTGGTGTCGCGATTGGTGAGCAGATCCTTCCGGTTGTCAGCCTGCTCGGGCTGACCGATCTCAGCGCAATCGCTCGCGAGGCTGGCGCTGCCTGCGACAGCCCTTCCCTCAACCGGCTGATGGCACTCGGGCCGGGCCACTGGAGCGCGCTCCGTCGGGCGCTCTCACAGGGCCTGCGTCAAGGGTCGCCTCACCAGGCGCATCTCGCGCCTTCACTGGTTCCGACCATTGAGGTGGAGTTCGCGGTACCCGCGCAAATTGGCGACTTCACTGACATGTACACGTCGCTTGACCACGCGCTTAACGTTGGTCGCCTATTCCGTCCCGACAATCCGCTAATGCCCAACTTTAAGTGGCTACCCTGCGGTTATCACGCGCGGGTGTCGTCGATCGGCGTGAGCGGTCAGCGGTTTCTGCGCCCCAAAGGGCAGGTCATGCCGGCCGGCGAATCTACGCCCATCGTCACGGCTACCCGCCGTCTCGACTATGAACTCGAGCTCGCCATCTGGATTGGTACCGGCAATCCGCTGGGCGAGCCGATTGGCCTGGACCACGCGAGCCAGCATGTATTTGGCCTTGGGCTGCTGAACGACTGGTCGGCGCGCGACATTCAAGCCTGGGAGTACCAGCCGCTCGGGCCGCTACTGAGCAAGAATTTCGCGACCACCGTGTCACCCTGGGTCGTGACGATGGAGGCGCTTGAGCCTTTCCTGTCGCCATGGCACCGCGAGTCAGACGACCCGCAGCCCGTTCCCTATCTCGAGTCCACGCTGAACCGCGAACGCGGCGCGATCGATATCGGTCTAGAAGCCTGGCTGCACACCGCTGCCATGGCCCGCGAGGGAAAGCCTGCGCATCGACTATCGACAACCAATTTTCGACACAACTACTGGACCGTTGCGCAGATGATCGCGCATCACACAATCAATGGCTGCAACCTCTGCTCAGGCGACCTGATTGGCAGTGGCACGCAGTCTGGGCCCGGCCCTGGCGAATCCGGTGCCCTGATTGAACTGACACAGGGCGGCAAGCGGCCCATCACCCTGCCGGGCGGCGAGGAGCGAACCTTTCTCGCTGATGGCGATACCGTGATTCTTCGCGCACGTGCCGAGCGAACAGGATTCCGGAGCATTGGGTTCGGTGACTGCGCAGGCACCGTGCTGCCGGCTCGGGGCTAGACTCCGGAAACACGTCCTGGCTCAATCGCTTCCGATCAATTGATCCAGGACATGGCCGTTTCGATCCTCAAGACGAATCCGGATTGGCATCAGGTCACCCGACTCGGAGAGCCAGATTTCAACGCTTCCTGAGCGTTCTCCGTCCCCGTCCTCTGATCGAAGACGGGTCAGCCGCCGGACACCTCCCGCGAGTTCCAGATTTTGAGCGGGGCTCACCTGGAAACGTAGCAGCCGAACTGACGAAACTCCGACAAGCGGAATCGTCAATTCTTTGTCGCGAAGGCCATCGGACCGTTGTGCTGCAACCCACGCCAGTTGCGCCGCGAGAGACAACCGGTCCTGCGCCAGGGACGATGTGATCTCGCTTCGGCCATCTTCAAACGTCACCACGCGGGTATCGTTTTTTGATTCAATTCGAACGATGCGGGGTGCGCGATCGCCGCGGCGCTCCTCATAGCGTTCGCTGCGAAAGCCTTCGGCAGTGAAGCTACCCTCGCTCACCTGCGTGAAAAGCCCTCGATAAAAGAGAGACAGAAGCCCCACTGCCTGTCCTTCTGTGTGCAGGCGGTACCGTTCACCCTGAATGTTCAGCACATAGTCAAGCGTAGCCACCTGATTATTCGCAACGTAGTCACCGTAAAAGACCTGATAGCGCCAGCGCCCCTGGGCGGAGGCGGGCAGCCTGCGCTGGGTGGTGGCACGATCGGATCCCTGGGCCATCATCGACGGGTCGGCGGCTGGCGTCGGCGCATGTCCGGCTGGCTCGGCTGGCTCGATCGCATCGGTGGCGGGTGGGTTCGCGCGATCGGCAGGCGCACTCAGTTCGGCTGCGGCTTGCAGTTTTGCGTGATCGTCGGCGGATTCAGATTCGACCACGGGGGACGGTGCAGGGCTGAATTCGTCGGCCTCCACCGCCGCCACTGGGCTGCTCAGGGTGACAGGCGGATGGGCCAGCGAGGTCGGCGGCGGCACAGCATGGGTATCCGAAGTCGCGCGAACCGAACCCGGAGCGCTCGACGTAGCCGGTGGCGCTGGCAGCGCCCTCGGGCTTTGAACCTCTGAAACGGTTTCATTCCGGCGCGGCGCCGGAGGCTGGGCCTGGGTGACTGGTTCAGCGCGGATTGCGGGACCGGGAAGTACTTCGATTCGAATCGGCGACGGCGCTGGCAAAGATTGCTGCGGGCCAGCCGCCTGGATCACCCAGCCCACAAAAAGCGCATGCAACGCCACCGTTGCAACGCCCGCAAGTACGGCGGCAAAGCCGCGAGCTGGTTTGGCATTCGCAGTCACAGTCTGAGTGTATTCGAACAGCAGGGGTACACTTTGCGCCATGCGAACCCAATCGCTCGCGCCTCGCGCCCAGACAGCCATTCTGATCGGCGCGGCCACCATGCTCACGCTCGCGCTCGGTATGCGACAGAGTCTCGGTCTGTTCCAGCCCGAAATGATTCGAACCATCGGGATCACCACCGCCGATTTTTCGCTGGCGGTGGCCATTCAGAACATGGTGTGGGGCTTTTCGCAGCCATTCACCGGCGCATTGGTCGATCGCTTTGGCGCCCGCTGGGTGGCCTCAGGCGGTGCGCTTTGCTATGCGCTTGGGCTCCTGATCAGCATCTTCGCAACGTCGCCGGTGTTGCTCACGCTCGGCATCGGCGTACTCATCGGCGTGGCGCTTGCCTGTACCGGCTCAAACCTCAGCATGGCGATCACCTCGCGCGCGGTCTCGCCGGCTCGACAAAGCTTCGCAATGGGGGCGGTCTCAGCGGCAGGATCACTGGGCCTGGTGTTGACGTCTCCCCTGGCGCAAGGGCTGATCAGCACAGCGGGTTGGCAGACCGCCATGGCAGCGTTCGTCGCGCTCGCCTGTGTCATGGTGCCCGCTGCCTTCATGGCGGGCGGCGTAGACCGGATCAGTCGCGGCACGTCCTCGGTCGGAATGCAGCAGTCAGTGGGCGAGGCATTGCGCGAAGCCACCTCGCATCGTGGCTATCTGGTGATGGCGGCTGCATTTTTCGTCTGCGGATTGCAGCTGGTTTTTCTCACCACGCACTTACCCACGTATCTCGACCTGTGTGGCATCGAACCGGGCGTCACCGCGACCGCGCTCGCCTTGATCGGTTTATTCAATGCGCTGGGGTCAATCCTCTTCGGCTGGCTTGGCGACCGACTGCCGCGACACCTGCTGTTGGGGGGGATCTATGTTGCTCGCTCGCTGCTGATCACCGCGTATTTCCTGTTTCCGCCCACCCCCACCTCCACGCTGCTCTTTGCCGCCGCGATGGGGGCGATCTGGCTGGGCGTGGTGCCGCTCATGAATGGACTGGTCATTCATCTGTTCGGGATCCGTTATGTGGCAACGCTGACCGGCGTCGCATTTCTCAGTCATCAGGCGGGCTCCTTCCTCGGCGCCTGGGGCGGGGGGCTGATCTATTCAACCTTGGGCTCCTATGAGTGGGCGTGGCGGATAGCCGTCATCATCGGGCTCACCGCTGGCATCGCGCAGATGCTTATGAACACCCGGCCAGTGCCCAGGGTTCTGCAGGAGCGTGCCGCAGCGCCCATTCCGGTGGGCTAACGATCGGCTCCGGAGGCATCGCGCTTCACTATGCCAAAGCTTGAACACCCGCCCCTTCAGTTTGATGAAAACGGGGCGCCTCTCAGCGGTTTGTTTGGTGATGTTTATCGCAGCCGGGCCGGTGCCATGGCGGAATCCGAAGCAGTGTTCGCGCGGGGATGCCTGCTGGCGGAACGCTGGGCGGGCACACAGCGCGCGTGCGTCCTTGAGATCGGCTTTGGGGTGGGACTCAATCTCCTGACTGCTTACCGCGCTTTTCATCTGAATGCGCATCCCTCAGGTCGGCTTGACTTTGTATCAATCGAAGCGCACCCGCTCGCCCGCGCCGATCTGATCGCTGCGCACGACGCTTACGGGGTCGCCAGGGAGCCCTTACTGATTGAGCTCACCGCACGCTGGCCGTTCGCGCTACCGGGCCTACACCGGCTCACGCTGGCCGGTGGGCGGGTTCGGCTCATTCTCGCGTTTGGCGACGCTGCACGAATGCTGCCCCGACTCAGGCTGCGCGCCGATACGATCTTCCTGGATGGGTTCGCACCGCGACGCAATCCGTCTGCCTGGGAGGACGCGGTGCTACGGCAGGTCGCACGGCTCGCTGCGCCCGACGCACGGCTCGCCACCTACACTGCTGCGGCGGCGGTTCGACAAGGTCTGGTGCAGGCCGGCTTTGAGGTGGAACGAGTGCCGGGTTTCGGTGGAAAGCGCGAGCGGATCAACGCCCGATATGCGCCGCGGTGGAAGACCTGGCCCCCGCCGCCCCCGCCCCCGAGTTGGGAGACGCGTCAAGCAGTCGTGGTTGGCGCTGGGCTCGCGGGCGTGACGATGGCAGCTCGGCTCGTGCAGGACGGATGGCAGGTCGTGCTGATTGATCGCCACCCTCTCCCTGCACGCGAGGGTAGCGGTCAGCCCCTGCTCGCGGACCATGTCCACCTGTCTCCCGACGACAACCTGCTTGCTCGCTTATCGCGCGCCGCGCTGCTTCTTCGCGATACGACCCAGACGACAGGACTTCTTGCGCTGGGTCGCCTCGCATTGGCCGACAGCGCGGGGGCATTCGATCATCACCAGCGCACGCTCGCAACACTCGATTTTCCACAGGCGTTTGCGCGCACCGTGACAGCCAGCGAGGCAAGCGACCTGGCTGGATGCGACCTCCCAACGGGCGGCGTCTGGATCCCAGGTTCGATGGTCGCGCAAGCCACGCTGCGGATTCCGGCACTCCTGAAGGAAGCCGCCGACGCACTCACCTGGCTTGGTGGCCGTGAGGTGGCATCGGTTCGGCGCGCGCCGGGCGAATCAAACTGGCAGGTCGCAGATGAACGGGGGCAGGTGCTGGCGCAGGCGCCGGTGGTGGTGCTCTGTGACGCATCGACCCGCATGTCCATACCACCGCTTCACTCCATGCCGCTTCGGCGTGTTCGTGGACAGACCACCTGGATTCAACACCCCCTGCTGTCGGGGCTTCGTACCGTCCTGGGCGG
>JALREG010000336.1 GCA_023253905.1 Burkholderiaceae bacterium | reverse complement strand
CCTCAGCCGGGCCTGGCAAGCTGCCGGTCTGCGCGGCGAGTCGCCATTCATACGCGCAAATTTGCACCGCCTGCGCGAGCAGCACCGCCTCATCGCCATGCTCGAGGGCATTGGCCGTGGGCGAAACCAGCCGTGCTTCCGTTTGCGCGCCTCGATAGCCGCTGCAGAGCAGTCCGACCTGGTGGCCGAGCGCCCGAAGGCCGCGGGAGATGGCGATGGCGAGCGGAGTTTTACCGGCTCCGCCGACCACCAGATTGCCCACCACAACGACCGGCGTCGCGGGCGGAGGCAGCGACCTGATCTGCGCGCGGCGCCTCGCGCTTTCACGGGCAGTGATCAGGCTGAGCGGCGCGAGCGCGGCAGCCCCCATCCGAGCCGCGAGGCGGGTGCCGAACCAGACCTCGTGAAGCAGCCGCTCCACGAGGCGTCGGGGCGGGGTTGGCGGGGCGGGCGTGGGGGACATTAGGCGGCGGCCGGGCGTGTGTGGAAAACTATGTGGATAACGTGGATGGCAAATGAAGACTTCATGGCTGATATTGGGTTTCTAACCCGTTTCGCCCAGGGGCGAAGTCATTAAATCATTATAAATCAATAAGTTAAAAATCTCTTCCGAGGGCGGGCGTGCGTTACGGTCAACATCCAGTACTGACGAGGGTTTGTGGATAGGTTTGCCTCCGCAGGCCCCGTCACGCCTCGATCTGCGCCGTCCGAGCCAGGATTCATGCGGGAAATCCTCACAGTTTCCCAGCTGAACCGCACCGTGAGCGGCTTGCTTGAACGCAGTCTCCCGCTGGTCTGGGTTGGCGGCGAAATTTCCAATCTGACCCGCGCCGCGAGCGGCCACTGGTATTTCACCCTCAAAGATGCGGGGGCCCAGGTTCGGGCTGTGATGTTCCGAGGCCGCGCGCAGGCGGTGGGGTTCGCGCCGCGCGAGGGCGACCGAGTCGAGGTCCGGGCACTGGTCACGCTCTACGAGGCGCGCGGCGATTTTCAGCTCAATGTCGAGGCCATGCGACGCGCCGGTAGCGGCGATCTGCATCGGCAGTTTCTCGAACTGAAGGCGCGGTTGGGCGCCGAGGGGCTTTTTGATCCTGAACGGAAGCGGGCGCTGCCCCGGCGTCCCGACTGTATCGGCATCGTGACCTCGCCGCAGGCGGCGGCGCTACGCGATGTGCTGACTGCGCTCGCGCGCCGCGCTCCGCATGTGCGCGTGGTGCTCTATCCCGCTCCTGTGCAGGGGGCCGATGCGCCTGAGCAGCTTGGTCGCGCACTCTCGCAGGCGGTTGCGCGGCGCGAGTGCGATGTGCTGCTGCTGGTGCGTGGTGGCGGATCGATCGAAGACCTGTGGGCGTTCAACGACGAGGCGCTCGCGCGGGCGATCGCTGCCTCGCCGATCCCGGTGGTTTGCGGTGTCGGCCATGAAACTGACTTCACGATCGCCGATTTCGTGGCCGACCTGCGTGCGCCCACGCCCACCGCGGCAGCTGAATTCGCGGCGGTGGAGCGGATCGAGCTGCTTGCCGAGGTCGACGGTTGGCTGGATCGCGCCGGCCGGCTCATTGATCGCGAGCTCGGACGGGCTTCGCAGCGTCTGGATCTCGCGATGGCGCGGCTGCGGCCGCCTTCGGTGCAGTGGCGTGAGCGGGCGCACAGGCTGGCGCTGCTTGAGTCCCGTCTCACCTCGGCTGCGCGCGACGGCCTTGCGCGCAGGCATGCGGCGGCCGACCGGCTTCACGCCCGTCTACGGCCGCCCTCGGTCGCGGCGGCCGGGACCCGGCTCGATGCACTGCGCGGCCGGCTGGTTCAGTCGTCGCGGCGGCAGGTGGATGCGGCCGATCAGCGGTTGCGGGCGCAACAGCAGGCGCTGCAGCTGGTGAGTCCGCTGGCGGTCCTGGGGCGAGGCTACGCGATCGTGCAGGACCGTGAGGGCAGGGTGCTGCGCGATGACGAGGGACTGACCGAAGGCGCCGCGCTCCATATTCGCCTTGCGCGGGCCGCAATCGAGGCCACGGTGACCCGTGCGCAGCCGCTTGCGGACGACGACTCGGCAGACCGCCCGCCGGATTGACCGGGGCGCCGATACGGTTCGCATTGAGGGGCGCGCACTTTGTGCCTAAAATCCGCGACCCGAATCTCCGGCGATTTCGCCACCCAACGTCACGAGGATGACCAAGATGGAACACACGCTGCCCGCCCTGCCGTACGCCCCGGACGCGCTTGCCCCGCATATGTCGAAGGAAACCTTCGAGTATCACCATGGCAAGCATCATCAGGCCTACGTCACCAATCTGAACAACCTGATCAAGGGCACCGAATTCGAGTCCATGGGTCTGGTTGACATCGTCCGTAAGTCGAGCGGCGGGGTGTTCAACAACGCTGCCCAGGTCTGGAACCACACCTTCTTCTGGAACTGCATGAAACCGGCCGGCGGCGGCGAGCCCACGGGCGCGCTCGCAGCCGCCATCAGCGCCAAGTGGGGTTCCTATGCTGCCTTCAAGGAAGCCTTTGCAAAGAGCGCCGTGGGTAACTTTGGTTCGGGCTGGACCTGGCTGGTGAAGAAGGCCGACGGTTCAGTCGACATCGTAAATACCAGCAATGCCGCGACCCCGATCACCACGGGCGACACGCCGCTTCTCACCGTTGATGTGTGGGAGCACGCCTACTATGTCGACTACCGGAACGCCCGCCCCAAGTTTGTTGAAACCTTCCTCAACAGCCTGGTGAACTGGGAATTCGCAGCGCGCAATTTCGGCTGATACTGGGCCTGATTCTGCGGAACGGGTCGGCTTGATGCCGGCCCGTGTCTTTTCTGCGCTGCGAAGCCGCGTCTCGCGTCAGCGCGGCTTGAACACCTCACGACCGCCCAGCCGGTCGCCTGCGCTCACGCCTCGCCGCTGGAACCAGCCTTGTTCCATTTCCAGTGCAAATCGCACCGGTTCCCGCGAGCAATGGCTGTTTTCGGTCATCGGTGCCATGTCTTCGATGTTGACGATCCGGCCGTCGTCATCGAGGAATGCAATGGAAAGTGGAATGAGCGTATTCCGCATCCAGAAGCACTGCGGTGATTTTTCCTGAAACACGAACAGCATTCCGTGGTTGGGGGCGAGCGAACGCCGGTGCATAAGCCCGGTGGCGCGGCTTGCGTGATCGGCTGCCACCTCGGCCGTGATGCGATGCATGCCAGCGGTAAGTTCGGTGCGCGGCAAGCCCTGCTGCGGTACCCCTGGCGACTGCGCGCCAACGCTGACCGATACACAAAGCAGCGCGGCAGCCAGTACGCGAGCCAGCAGCCGGAACACTTTTCGTGTCCGCGCAAACAGCCGGAACGCGCGGTTTGCGCCGGTTAACCGCACCGCAGGTGCTTGCGGCATAATTCGCGCCGCGCTTGAAAGTTGAACGCCCATAAGAACTCAGATGCCGTTTCAGGAAGGATCCCTAGTCATGTACCAGCATATCAAGATCCCCGCCGCAGGCGAGAAGATCCGCGTCAATGCCGACTTTTCGCTGCAGGTTCCCGACCAGCCGGTCATCCCCTATATTGAGGGTGACGGCACCGGTTTTGACATCACCCCAGTGATGCTGAAGGTGGTGGACGCAGCCGTGGCCAAGAGCTATGGCGGCAAGCGCAAGATCCACTGGATGGAAGTGTTTGCCGGTGAAAAATCCACCAAGGTCTATGGCCCCGATGTGTGGCTGCCGGAAGAAACGCTGCACGCGGTCAAGGAGTACGTGGTCTCCATCAAGGGCCCGCTCACCACGCCCGTAGGCGGCGGTATCCGCTCCCTCAATGTGGCGCTGCGCCAGGAACTTGATCTTTACGTATGCCTGCGCCCGGTGCGCTATTTCAAGGGCGTGCCTTCGCCCCTCAAAGAGCCGGAAAAGACCGATATGGTGATTTTCCGCGAGAACTCCGAAGACATTTACGCCGGCATCGAGTGGGCGGCCGAGTCCGAGGGTGCAAAGAAGGTTATCGACTTTCTGATCAAGCAGATGGCGGTGAAGAAAATCCGCTTCCCGGCCACCTCGGGCATCGGGATCAAGCCGGTGTCGCGCGAGGGCACTGAGCGGCTGGTGCGCAAGTCGATGCAATACGCAATCGACAACGACAAGCCGTCGGTCACCCTGGTGCACAAGGGCAACATCATGAAGTACACCGAGGGCGGTTTCCGCGATTGGGGCTACGGCCTCGCGCAGAAGGAGTTCGGTGCGCAGCTCCTCGATGGCGGCCCCTGGATGAGCTTCAAGAACCCCAAGACCGGCAAACAGATCATCGTAAAAGACGTGATCGCTGATGCTTTCCTGCAGCAGATCCTGCTTCGGCCAGCCGAATACAGCGTGATCGCCACGCTCAACCTGAATGGCGACTATGTATCCGATGCGCTCGCCGCCCAGGTGGGTGGAATCGGCATTGCGCCGGGCGCCAACCTGTCAGACTCGGTTGCCATGTTCGAAGCCACCCACGGTACAGCTCCCAAGTACGCGGGCAAGGATTACGTGAACCCGGGTTCCGAAATCCTGTCAGCCGAGATGATGCTGCGTCACATGGGCTGGTTTGAAGCCGCCGACCTGATCATCAGTTCCATGGAGAAAGCCATCCTGTCCCGCAAGGTCACGTATGACTTCGCGCGCCTGATGGAGGGAGCAACCCAGGTCTCCTGCTCCGGATTCGGGCAGGTCATGATCGATCACATGTGATCGGTTATCGCAGCGGAGCCCGTCGGGCTCCGTTCGTCGGCCGGCGCGTCTATGCGCCGGCCTGCATCGCCGACACCACATCCAACCCCCTGGGGAGTTGGATGTGGCCTCAGATCAGGCGCCCTGAATGTTCGACGCCTGCTTGCCTTTCGGCCCTTGCACGACATCGAACTGAACTTTCTGACCTTCCTTCAGGCTTTTGAACCCGGCCATCTGGATCGCGCTGAAGTGCGCGAACAGATCCTCACCACCGTCGTCCGGGGTGATGAAGCCGAAACCTTTAGCGTCGTTGAACCACTTGACAGTACCCGTTGCCATATCGAGGCCTTCAATGAAATGTGTTCCCAGGTCGGCCAGGAACCCAGCAACGAGGTCATGCCCGATGAACTCGGGGCCTTCGCGTCAAGATCCGACCAACTCCCTCGCCCTGCGCCGCCGGTAGGCAACGCCCGCTCCCGGCGCCCGCCTTGCCACCCGCTTGCCTGCGGCCTGGAGACACCGGTGCTACCAGGGATCTTTTAGTGTCCCTACGGAGCATGCGGATTCTTTTACAGTTGTCCGGTGTCGTCAAGGGTTATTGCCGACCGGACCATGCCGACGGGTGTTTGAAACGCGCCGCCACCCGCGTGGCGAGGAAGGCCGTTGTTGCAGCACCACGACGACTCGCTAGAATGTGGTGATGGCGACCCGTCATGATCCCTCCACCGTTGTCGAACAACGCGAGTCGCGCGTTGCGCCGCCCCCGATGTATCAGGTGGTGCTGCTCAATGACGACTACACTCCGATGGAGTTTGTCGTGATCGTGCTGCAGAAGTTTTTCAGCATGACCCGCGAAAACGCAACGCAGGTGATGTTTGCCGTGCACCGTGAGGGCCGAGGTGTGTGCGGGGTGTATCCGCGCGACCTGGCGGCCACCAAGGTCGAACAAGTCAGCAGTTTTTCGCGCCAGCACCAGCACCCGCTGCAGTGCGTGATGGAGGAAGCATGATCGCCCAGGAACTCGAAGTCAGTCTGCACATGGCCTTTGTCGAGGCGAGGCAGCAGCGACATGAATTCATCACCGTCGAGCACCTGCTGCTTGCGCTGCTCGACAATCCGTCGGCGGCGGAGGTGCTGCGCGCCTGCGCGGCCAATATCGAGGATCTGCGCCGCAACCTCTCCGGCTTCATCAAGGAGAACACGCCGATCGTGCCGGGCACCGAAGACATCGACACGCAGCCCACGCTCGGTTTTCAGCGCGTCATTCAGCGGGCCATCATGCACGTGCAGTCCACCTCCAACGGCAAGAAGGAGGTCACGGGCGCCAATGTTCTGGTCGCAATTTTTGGCGAAAAAGATTCGCACGCGGTCTACTACCTGCATCAGCAGGGCATCACCCGGCTCGATGTGGTGAACTTCATTTCGCATGGCATCACCAAATCGCCCCAGCCCAAGGAAAGCAGCAAGGAAGAGTCGCCCGAGCAGCAGGACGAGGCGCAGGGCGGGCAGAGTTCGCAACAGGCGGGGGCGCTCGAGCAGTACACCCAAAACCTCAACGCCGCCGCACGCGAGGGTCGAATCGATCCGCTCATCGGCCGAGAACATGAAGTAGAGCGGGTGATCCAGGTGCTTTGCCGTCGGCGCAAAAACAACCCGCTCCTGGTGGGCGAGGCGGGCGTCGGCAAGACCGCCATTGCCGAGGGGCTTGCCTGGCGCATCACGCAGGGCGAGGTGCCTGAGATCCTGTCCGATGCCACAGTTTATGCGCTCGACATGGGGGCGCTGCTTGCCGGCACCAAATACCGCGGCGACTTCGAACAGCGACTGAAAGCGGTGCTCAAACAGCTCAAACAGACCGCGGGTTCGGTGCTGTTTATCGATGAAATCCATACGCTGATCGGCGCGGGCGCGGCCTCGGGCGGCACACTCGATGCATCGAATCTGCTCAAGCCTGCGCTGTCCTCGGGGCAATTGAAGTGCATTGGTGCCACCACCTACACCGAGTACCGCGGCATCTTCGAGAAAGATCATGCGCTGTCACGGCGTTTCCAGAAAATCGACGTGAACGAGCCGTCGGTCGAACAAACCGTCCAGATTCTCCGCGGGCTCAAGTCGCGCTTCGAAGAACACCACGGGGTACGCTACTCGTCGTCGGCGCTGTCGGCGGCGGCTGAGCTGGCGGCGAAATACATCAACGACAGGCACCTCCCAGACAAAGCAATCGACGTGATCGACGAGGCGGGAGCCGCGCAACGCATCCTGCCCAAGTCGCGCCAGAAAAAGGTCATTGGTAAGGGCGAGATTGAAGATATCGTGGCGAAGATTGCGCGTATTCCACCCGCTTCGGTGTCGTCTGATGATCGCAGCCGCCTGCAAACCCTTGATCGCGATCTGAAGGCCACGGTGTTTGGCCAGGACCCGGCCATCGACGCCCTGGGGTCGGCGATCAAAATGGCGCGCTCTGGCCTCGGCAAGCCCGACAAGCCCATCGGCGCGTTTCTGTTCTCGGGGCCGACCGGCGTCGGCAAAACCGAGGTCGCCAAGCAGCTCGCGTTCATTCTCGGCATCGAACTGATCCGCTTCGACATGTCCGAATACATGGAGCGCCACGCAGTATCACGCCTCATCGGTGCGCCACCGGGTTACGTCGGTTTCGATCAGGGCGGGCTGCTCACCGAAGCCATTGCGAAGAAGCCGCATTCTGTGCTGCTCCTCGATGAGATCGAGAAAGCGCATCCCGACGTCTACAACATCCTGTTGCAGGTGATGGACCACGGCACGCTCACCGATAACAACGGGCGCAAGGCCGACTTCCGGAACGTCATCATCATCATGACCACCAACGCGGGCGCGGCCGATCTGCAACGCCGTTCCATCGGTTTCTCTGATAGCCGTCAGGCTGGCGATGAGATGGTCGAGATCAAGCGTCTCTTCACGCCCGAATTCCGTAACCGGCTGGATTCCATCATCAGCTTCCGTGCGCTGGATGAAGACATCATCCTGCGCGTGGTCGACAAATTCCTCATTCAGCTCGAAGAACAGCTGCACGAGAAGAAGGTCGATGCGGTGTTCACCGATCCGTTGCGCAAACATCTTTCGAAGAAGGGCTTCGATCCGCTGATGGGTGCGCGCCCCATGCAGCGCCTGATCCAGGACACCATCCGCAAAGCGCTTGCCGACGAACTCCTGTTTGGTCGGCTGGTGGGCGGCGGCCGTGTCACGGTCGACCTCGACGATGCCGGTGAGGTGGTGCTCACCTTCGGTGAGTCTGCCAACGCCACCGGACCGGCTGCGGGCGGTGCATCGGGCGGGCGTTCCGCGGGTGTGTCGACCGATGAGCGGCGCGACGGCGAGTCGGCCGAACCGGCGGAAACCGCCACGGTTTAACCCGCGTCCGGGCTGGGAGGAGCGGTCGTCACTGTCGACACACAGGTTGGACAGTGTCCGCTCAACTGGGGGTGGGGTTCCGCGCGGGTGATCGACAGGCCCGTGACGAGCGCGATCGTGAAGGCCGAGTTGACGAGGATCTTGCCGAACGGCGAGGCCTCGGCGAACGGCGCGTTGAAGTGCGACTGGTTCGTGTTCATCGTGAGGTTCGTGAACCACGTGTTGTCGACCTCGGAGATCGTGCGCCCCATGCGGCTGCGGTACACGTCGCCGATCTCGAAGTCCTCGTAGAAGCGGCCTTCCCAGCCC
>JALREG010000300.1 GCA_023253905.1 Burkholderiaceae bacterium | reverse complement strand
TGGAAACCGCTTGGCCAGTCGGCGCGCCATGTCGGCCGGTCCGCATCCGAGTTCGATGATGCGCTGGGCGTTGAGCCCCGCAATGGCGTGAAGTTCGTCGAGTTCGTCATTGATCAGGGGCACGCGGTCGGGGTCGGCGGCGACATTCATCGGGGTATCTCGAAATCCTGAGGAGGCCGACGGTAGCGCCGTCCGGCCTGTGGGGTCAAGGCGCAGGTCCACTGGGGGCCTCGCGCGCCCGGGCAAAGCCCGACTAAGTCGACTGCGATCCGGTCGAGCGATACCCGCACCGATTGCGTCAACCGCCAACAATGCCTACTCTCTACTCCCATCATGGCACCCACCCTGGAAGGCAAGCTCGTTGTCGCGATCTCTTCGCGCGCTGTATTCGATTTCGAAGAGGAGAACCGTGTTTTCGAGGGGGGCGACGCGCAGGCCTACATGGCGCTGCAGCGCGACCGCCTCGAGCAGCCGGCCGCCCCGGGTGTCGCCCATGCGCTGGTGAAGAAGCTGCTCGCGTTCGATCCCGGCGATTGCCCGCCCGAGCGGCGTCGGATCGAGGTGGTCGTGCTCTCTCGCAATGACCCCGTGAGCGGACTCCGGGTGTTCCGCTCGGCGCGCCACGAGGGGCTACGGCTCGAGCGCGGTGTGTTCACCAGTGGCCGCACCCCCTGGCCTTACCTGGTGCCACTCGCGGCCAACCTGTTCCTTTCGGCCAACTCAGACGATGTGCGCGCGGCGCTCGAGGCGGGCTTTCCCGCTGCTCGCGTGTTTCCTGAGTCGGTGAAGGCCTCTGAGTCGCACCCTGACGAGATTCGGATTGCCTTCGACGGTGATGCCGTGCTGTTTTCCGATGAATCGGAGCGGGTCTATCAGGCGAGCGGGCTCGATGCCTTCCAGCGCCACGAGGCCGATCGCGCGGCCAATCCGCTGCCACCCGGTCCGTTCAAGCCGCTACTCGAAGCGCTCCATCGGCTGCGTGGCGGCTCGGGCGCGCCCATGCGGATCCGAACTGCGCTGGTCACCGCCCGCAGCGCTCCTGCTCACGAACGCGCAATCCGCACGCTCATGGCCTGGGGGGTGGGCGTTGACGAAGCGATGTTCCTGGGGGGGCTTGGCAAAGGGCCCTTCCTGAAGGAGTTCGAGCCCGACTTCTTTTTTGATGACCAGACCGGTCATGTGCAGCAGGCCGCGCGTTTCGGGCCGGCGGGCCATGTGCCAGCTGGCGTGGCCAACGAACGTTTCTGACGCCGGCTAGCGGCAGCGCGCTCGTTACAGCGCCGGCCCGCGCCGGATAGCAGCACGTAAGCGGTTCAGCCCTTGGGCTGGGTGTGCAGCTTTTTCATGGCCTGCTCGATTCGGCCTGCGAGCAGATCGGGAATACAGCCAAGCCCGGCGTCAATCGCCTGATCGATCCGCGCACGATCATCTCGCGAGGGCCGATGCAGCACGAAATCAATGACCGCCTGCTCGAGCAGAAGCGTGCGCGGATGGCCGATTCCAATTCGCATACGCCAGAAGGCGGCTGAACCGAGCCGGGCGGTGATGTCCTTCAAGCCGTTATGACCCGCGTGACCCCCCCCTTGCTTGAGCTTGGCAATGCCAGGCAGCAGATCGAGTTCGTCATGAATCACCAGCACGGCTTCGGGTGCGATGCGATAGAAACCGGCCAGCGCGGCAACCGCCTGCCCGGACCGGTTCATGAACGTGGTGGGTTTGACCAGATGAACTGAGTCGCCGCCTGCATTGAGACGGGCGACGTCACCAAAAAATTTGCTCTGACGGGCGAATGTTGCCCCGTGAGCGCGCGCGAGCGCGTCAAGAAACCAGAAGCCGGCATTGTGGCGCGTGTCATCGTATTCGGCGCCGACGTTACCGAGCCCTGCGATCAGGCGGATCCCGCTCATGGAAGGGGCACCTCGGGGCGCATGCGGGCACCCCGAGGTGACGCGAGGCCCGGATTACTTCTTGGCGGCGGGCTTGGCGGCCGGTGCAGCCTTGGCGGGCGCCGCAGGGGCCGCGGGCGTAGCGGCGGTTGCGGCTGCGGGAGCCTCTTCCGCGCCCGGGATGGTGACCGTGGCCACTACCGGGTTCTCTTTCGCGCGCAGCACCGGCGAGACGCCTGCCGGGAACTGAATGTCACGGACGTGGAGCGGCTTGCCAGACTCGAGGTTGCTGAGGTCGACGTCGATGAAGCCGGGCAGATCTTTGGGCAGGCAGGTGATGTCGATTTCGGTGAGCACGTGGCCGACGATGCCGCCAGACTGCTTGACCGCGGGCGACGATTCCTGGTTGCGGAAGTGGAGCGGTACGCGCATGTGAATCGGGCGATCAGCCGACACGCGCTGGAAGTCAATATGCATCACCTGCTGGCGATAGGGATGCCACTGGATATCGCGCAGCAGCACCTGCTCTGGCTGGCCGTCGAGTTCCATCTCGAGAATCGATGAGTGGAAGGTCTCGACGCGAAGTGCGTGGTAAAGCGGGTTGTGTTCGATGGCAATGGGCGTGGGCTCGTTACTTCCGCCGTAAATAATGCCGGGAACCTGATGGCTGCGACGCAGGCGGCGGCTCGCACTCGATCCCTGCTCCTTGCGTGTGGTGGCGACGACTTTCATCGTGCACTCCTTTCAAATGCGAGCCTTGCGACTCGCTTGACCCGGAACCCGCGACCAGGATACCGGGCGTTGCTGACACACCCGCGGCGGCTGCCGTGGGCACCTTGAAAAATCTGGACCTCAGTGTCTCGGAAGTTGTTGGTCAATCTACAAATAACGACGACACCGAATCGGCACGGTTGATACGTAAAATGGTTTCGGCAAACAGTTGTGCGCAGGAAAGCACTCGGATCTTGCCGCATGCGCGCGCCTCGGCAGAGAGCGGGATGGTGTCGATCACGACCAGTTCATCGAGCGCCGGATCTTTGACCCGATCGACGGCCGCGCCCGACAGCACGGGGTGCGTGCAATAGGCGAGTACCCGCTTTGCGCCGTGCTCTTTTAGCGCCGCCGCTGCCTTGACCAGCGTGTTGGCGGTGTCGACGATGTCATCCATGATGACGCAGGTGCGGTTCGACACGTCGCCAATGATGTTCATGACCTCGGACACATTGGCTTTGGGCCGGCGCTTGTCGATGATGGCCAGATCGGAGTCGATGCGCTTGGCAATGGCGCGCGCCCTGACCACGCCGCCCACATCGGGCGAGACCACCAGCAGATCGTCGTAAGGCGACTTGTGCAGATCGGCGAGCATGACCGGCGCCGCGTAGATGTTGTCCACCGGGATATCGAA
>JALREG010000292.1 GCA_023253905.1 Burkholderiaceae bacterium | reverse complement strand
ACGGCGTGGCCAAGGCTGACTTCAACAGCTATGGTTCGCGTCGCGGTAACCATGAAGTGATGATGCGCGGCACCTTTGCCAACGTCCGAATCAAGAACCTGATGCTCCCGGCTGCGGCCGATGGCAGCCGCGAGGAAGGCGGCGTCACGCTCCTGCAGCCCAGCGGCGAAAAATTGTCCATCTACGACGCAGCCATGCGCTATGTCGCGCAAGGTACCCCCACCGTGATCTTCGGTGGCGAGGAATACGGCACAGGCTCTTCCCGCGATTGGGCTGCCAAGGGCACCCAGCTTCTGGGCGTTCGCGCGGTCGTCGCGCGAAGCTTCGAGCGCATTCACCGCTCGAACCTGGTTGGCATGGGCGTGCTGCCGCTGCAGTTCAAGGGCTCCGATTCATGGCAGTCACTGGGTATCAACGGCGACGAAACCTTTGATATCGAAGTGCCGGACGAACTCAAGCCGCAGCAGGACATCACGCTGGTGATTCGTCGCGCCGACGGATCGACCCAGAAGGTGAAGCTGTTGTCGCGAATTGATACCGCGATCGAGGTCGATTACTACAAGCACGGCGGGATCCTGCCCTATGTGCTGCGTGATCTCCTCGCTGCTTGACCTCCTCGCTGCCTGATCGTCAGCTGAACACCAGATCACCAAACCGGGCGCTGAACACGGCGCCGGTTTGGTCGCCGTCCGAGCCCACCGCCACCGCAACCGGGGTCGGGGTGGGTCCCGGATAGCGCGCACCAAACGCACGCTGAAAATCGTGCTGCCAGTCGCACTCCTCCTCGTACCACTGTCCTACACCTGCCCGGGCCCGGGCGACTCTCATCATCACCCGATCTGTAAATGGCGATGGCACCAGTCGGTCATCGGCCGGTCCTGCATGGAGCAGGTAAACCAGCGTGGCCGCAGGCACACGCTCACCCTGCAACAGGCTTGCTCCGCCCAGAACCACCCGATCCGCCAGCGACAAGCGGTCATCGGGAAGGTCGAACATCAGGTAAATGCGGGCCGCGAAGTCATCGCGCTCGCGCTGCCCCAATGCTGCGAGCGGAGGAAAACCCTCCGCCCGCCAGCGCCAGCGCATGAGCCGTCCGCGAACCGGCGCCCGTAATCGGGCGATGAGCGCAGACGCGGAGGCCGCGACGTCTACCCCCAGGACCACTGTGTCCTGATCGTTGATCAAACGATAGCGGTTCGCTGCAACGCCTCGTACCCGTCGATGTCGCCAGTCGTCAGGTTCATCGCTCGCACTGCCCGCGCCCGGCGGGCCCGGTGACCGGCTCGCGGAGGCGGCATCATTCGTGGAAGCGGGCTCATCGGACGGAAGAATGAGCCGCCCCGCACTTTGTTCGCTGAACCGCGGTGGTTGAGCAGCGGGGCTGCCCCCTTTGACGGCGCTCGCCTGAGCAAAACCGCGCCCGGGCTGCATGAGTGACGTGCATACGCCACCGATCAGGAAGGCGCCGCCCCAACCAATAACGCAGCGGCGCTCGCTACTCATGAGGACTGCCAGCGCGCCCAGCCCGCGGCATCATCCACGTCCCAAAGCGTGCGAAGTAACCGATAGCGACGGCGCGCAGCATCAAGGCGCCCTACCGTCTGAAGCATCACTTCCGGATGGCTCCACGTCATCGCCTCAAAGATGGGTGGCAGCTCCCCGGCAACGCCCACCAGCAGATAGCCGCCGTCTTCGGTCGGTGAGAACACCACGCTGGTGTCGTCGTCTGTGGAAAGTACGGCGACCGCCTCCGCAATATCGGCCGCATCAATCACCGGACTGTCGCAACCCAACAGCACGACACGCTCGCCGCGCGACAGCCCGTCCGCCATGGCATTGGCCATTCGCTCGCCCAGATCCGCGCCGAGCTGATGGGATAGATCGAAACCGAAGCGTCTGGCGAGAAGCGCGCATTCCCCTGCTGAATCATCCCCCGCAATGCATAGCTCGCGGATAACGTTTGGCACACGCGCCACCTGCTCGAGCGTTCGCTCGAGCAGCTGCCGATACGTCCCGAGTGCCACCGACTCGCCAAGCGTCGCAGCCAATCGTGTTTTCACCTCCCCAGCACGTGGAACTTTGGCAAACACAATGACGCGGGATGGACTCGGCGCCGATGTGCTGGTGGGCGCTGCGCCGTAATAGAAGCGGTGGAGCAGGTGAGGTGACACGCCCAGCGCATGGAGTGCACGAAGCCCCCACATCAGCAGGATGGTGCGCAGGATTCCATGTTGCTCCCAGCGGCGCGCCGAGACCACCACGCGCTCCGTGAGGCAAGCAGGCCGGCCGCTTGTCCTCAGCAGTCGCTGCGACATCCGGACGTCTTCCATCAGTGCCACGTTGGGCCAGCCGTCAACCCGCAGCCACGCTTCCCGCGTGACGAAGATCGCCTGATCCCCGGTTGCGATGCCACTCAGACGCGATCGCAGATTCATGAGCGCCCCAACCATCCGAAGTACGGGGTGCGAAGTGTTCAGACTGACATCGAAGCGCCCCCAATTTGCCCCTCCGCGAACTGCGCGTTCAATCGCAGCCCGCCAATCAGGCGGTAACAACACATCGGCATGGACAAACAAAAACACATCAGCCGCCGCAAACAGCCTTGCACCCTCGTTCATCTGCCTTGCACGCCCTCGGGGACTGATCGCGACCCGCATCCCCGCAGCAAGCGCCGCCACCACGGTGAGATCGGTGCTGCCGCCATCGACGATCACAAGGTCGTCGCGGTTATCGGCGAACGGAGCCAGAGCGACGGCCAACCTGAGCGCCTCGTTCAGCACCGGCATCACGATCGCTATTCGCAGGCGGTCTTGACCATCGATACTGGTTGCTGGGTGGCTGCCAGCGGGGCGGGTCATTGCCGCCGCCATCGGTGCCAGCGCTCAAGCCAGTTCAGCACGAACGCAGGCGCATGGTCGCGCTGCCACTGGGACGCTACGGCTCGAGCAGCGTCGGTCCACCCCGGATAGGCGATCATCATCGACATGAGGCGTCGCAGCCCCAACTTCTCACGGATCGCAAGCGTAAACAGCGAGATGAGTTCGCCTGCCCTTGCGCCCACGACCGTGGCACCCACAATCCGGTCGCTACCCTGTGCGGTCAGCACCATCACGAACCCCCGGGTCTGATCTTCGATGATCGCCCGATCCAGTCCCGACATCTCATAACGCGTGCAGACCACCTTGATTCCCGCCTGCTCGGCCTCGCTATGCGTGAGCCCGACACGCGCCACCTCCGGGTCAGTAAACACACATCGAGGAATTGCACGACGGTCGATTCGGAGCGGCCACAGCCCGCCAAACAATGCGTTGAACGCGGCATGCCAGGCCATTTGGCCGGCGACATGCGTCAATCTGTCTGCTGTTGCGACATCGCCGCAGGCAAACACGCCCGGCTCACTGGTTCGCATCCAGTCATCCACCCTCAGGGTGCCATCGGCGTCGCGCGCAAGCCCCAGTCCATCCAGCCCCCCCTCAACACGCGACCGACGACCCAGTGCACACAAGAGCTGATCGAATTCGATCACACACTGTGTGTCCGAACTTATGACATGCGCTTGCGTACCGTCGTCAACTGACCCCAACCATGCGCTGGTAAGCACCCTGACCCCATCGGCCTCCAGCGCACGCCGCACTTCGGCGGAGGCCTCTGGCTCCTCTCGCGGCAGGAGGCGATCGGCACGTTCCACCAGCGTCACCGCCGATCCGAGCCGCTGAAACGCCTGCGCCAACTCACACCCCACCGGACCCCCTCCGAGAACCAGGAACCGGCTCGGCAATTCGCGAATCGCCCAGAGGGTCTGTGTCGTCAGCGTGCGTTCGGGCGCCAGTCCGGCAATTTCGGGCACCACTGGCTCGGCACCCGTCGCAATAATCAGATGTCTCGCATGCAGGCGTTCCACCGCGCCGCCGTCTGCCGGTGTCACCTCCACCGTCCAGGGAGACAGCACACGCGCGTCTCCGCGCAGGCACTCCACACCGAGTGCTTGATACCGCTCCACCGAATCATGAGGCGCGATCCGATCGATCGTCGCGCGTACCCGTTCAAGGAGGACCGCGAGATCAGGGCGGGGCATGCTGCTCCCCCCTGCAACTTGAGCCATCAAGTGCCGCTCTTCGCGCACGCGGTTCGCGAGTCGGATCAGGGCCTTGGACGGTACGCACCCTGTGTTCAGACAATCACCGCCCATGGCCTCACGCTCAATGAGCGTGACCTTCGCGCGCAGACTGGCAGCAATATTGGCTGCCACCAGGCCGGCGGCGCCCGCGCCGATGACGATCAGGTCCCGATCAAAGCGATGGGGTCGCTGCCCGCGCCAGCGACGGTTCGCGCGCACCGCTCCGATCATGAACCCAATCCGCTGGGCCGTGCCGGGAAGAAGCCTGCGGGCCAGCCATGGAAATACCCCCAGGAGCGCGAGCGCCCCCATCAACCCGGGGGACAGCAACCCAGAGATCGAATCGAGCGACGCCAGTTGGTGCCCGGCATTCACATAAACAAGGGTGGCGGGCAGCATGCCGATCAGGCTCACCCAGTAAAACGTCCAGGCTCGAATCGGTGTGAGCGCAACCAGCACGTTCACGAAAAAGAAGGGGAACACCGGTACTACCCGCAGAGTAAAGAGGTAGTAGGCGCCATCGCGCTCGATGCCCCGCGCGATCGGGGCAAGTCGAGCCGCCAGACGATCGCGAACCCCGCGACCGGCAATCCAGCGTACGACGCCAAACGAGACCAGCGCACCGAGCGACGAGGCAAGCGCCACCAGTACGACCCCCGGGCCGAATCCAAAGAGCGCACCGCCCAGCAGCGTGAGCACCAGCGCGCCCGGCAACGCGAGCGCTGCCACCAGCAGGTAGGCCGCAATGAACGCCAACGCCGACCATGAGGGCGAATGCTGCACGCGATGGCCGATCGAGTCACGAACATCCCGTAGCGTCGACACATCGAACGCCGAACCGCCCAGCCACCACCAGCTCAAGCCAGCCAGTGCGACCAGCGCTACCGCCCCCGACAAGCGGATCGACATCCGCCCGCGATCAGACATGGCGCTGAAACAATCCGCGCGCAGCGCTGGCGGGGTGATACGCGGGCCCACCGACGATTCGCCGCCAGTAGGATGTATGTGCGGCACTACCTTCAGGCCAACGTTGCAGGAAATAGTCCTGCCATGCGGATACATCGAACCGTACCGGCACGGCAGCCACATCCGCACCGCCTATCCCCGCACGATAAAGAGGCGCCTCGTCAAACGCGTCGGCCCAGCCCGCCGCCGCAACCCGGGTAAACAACCCTGACGGGTCGCTCTGAAAATTTGCCATGCCAGCCGAGCCGTTGTTGATGACCGCCTGAAGCTGCCCGTCGTGAAGGCGGGTGTCAGCCACCGCCAGACAGGTGTGACTGCTCGCGATCAGCGAGACGCCAAGGGTCTGCATCCGGTGGCCAAGGCCTTCTCGCCAGGTTTCGTCCAGCCGATCAAAAGCGAACTCCCAGCCGGCAAGTGAACGATCATCGCCGTGGGTGATCGCCATCTGCAGCCCGCCACAACTTACTCGTGCCACGGCGGGCAAGGCCCCGAGCGCCTGATCGCATCCCATCACGCGTGCAACCTGCTTCAGCTCGCTAAGGATCCGGTTGGATCGCGTGACCTCTTCATCCGAAACCGAAGCCGGATAAGCGCAGCCGCAGCCGGCCTCGTCACCCGCTGCGGCGATTTCCGTCTCTACATTCCCTCGAAGGCGTACAAACGGCGACGTGACGCGCTCGATATCGGCGAAAGTCGCTTCATCGCGATCAAACCAGTGGAAGTCACCGTTCAGGATAAAGAGTTTCCGCGTGGCCGGTTCCGCATCGAACAGTTCAACCAGCCGCGACAGCGCGAACGGGTTGCCATATAACCCGCCCACGACATAAACCACGTCGGCCATGTAGTGCTGAGCCGCCAGAAACGCTCTGGGCCCCAGTCCATAGGACGGGGGACACCAGCGCCCGGGCGGTCCTTGAGAAGCCCCCCCTCGCACGCTCAGACCCCGACCGCTTCCGCCGTAGGCTGGTTGCCTTGAGCAACCGGCTCACTGCCCTCGGCAAGCGCACCGCCACAGGAACTGCCCTGCCCCGCCGTACAGCCGTAGCAGTGATCCCGGACAACGATCGGCAGCTCCGCGAACGACTGGCCGACGACTTCACGCAGGTGGCTGCGAGACTGTCCGGCACGGCGCAGCGGCAGGCCCAGCATCTGATTAAAGTCGCAGTCAAAGAGGTAGCCCCGCCAGTCGACGCTTACAAGATCACGGCACATCACCGCATTCAGGTTTTCTTCGCGATGGGCCTCACGCAGGAGCGCCATGTAGTCATCAAACTTGCCCTGGCTCGCCAGCATG
>JALREG010000286.1 GCA_023253905.1 Burkholderiaceae bacterium | reverse complement strand
TGGACCAGCCCGCCAAACAACCGCGCACAGGCTGGGAGAAGAACCTTGAGTACGGAGCGCAAGGCGTTGCCCTGAAACGAGTTGATGGAAGAAACTGAGGCCCTCAATACATCACAACCGTGCTGTAGTCGCCCGCTGCGCCAGCCCCCGCCCCGCGTCGCCCCAGATACGCCTCCACGACCTCGGGCCGACTCAGCACCTGGTCGGGCGCACCTTCGGCGAGCGGACGGCCGTGCGCAAGCACCACCAGCCGATCAGCCAGATCGCTCACCATCTGCATATCGTGCTCGACCCAGATCATAGGCACACCCAACTCGACACGTACCCTGAGGATGAAGCGCGCGAGGTTCTCTCGCTCGTCCCGATTGAGCCCTGATGACGGTTCGTCGAGTAGCAAGAGCGCGGGCTCCATTGCCAGTGCCCGCGCAAAACCCACCACCTTCTGAAGGCCAAAGGGCAGGCCCGCCACGTCTGCGTGTCGCCAGCGCTCGAGCTCGACAAACTCGATCACCTGTTCCACCGCGCGCCGGTGCGCACGCTCCTCGTCGCGCACGCGCCGTGAGAACAACCCCTGGGCAATCAGGCCCGCGCGCATCCGGGCGTGTCGGGCGACCAGCAGGTTATCGACCACGCTCATATGTGGCACTAACTCGCCGTGCTGAAACGTGCGGGCGATACCCAGTTGGGCGATGCGATGCGGGCGCAGACCCGCAAGCGCCTGGCCTTTGAAGCGGATGCTGCCGCGTGTCGGCGTGTAAATGCCGCAGATACAGTTGAGCACCGAGGTCTTTCCCGCGCCGTTCGGACCAATCAGTGCCACGAGCTCGGGGCCATCGACCGCAAACGAGATGCCTGACAGCACCTCGAGCCCGCCGAAAGAAAGCGACAACTCCTCAACCTGAAGCACCGGCGCTTGAGTCATCCGAACCACCTTCGGCTGCGCCGATATTGCTTCACCTCACGATAGCTGCGCCGTTCGCCTGAGCCGCCCAGGTAGAACTCCTGAACATCGGCATGCTCGCGCAGGCGTGCGGGTGTGCCATCGAGCACAATCCGGCCGTTTTCCATGATGTAGCCATGATCGGCCATCGACAATGCGAGCTCGGCGTTCTGCTCCACCAGCAGCACCGACACGCCCATCCGATCTCGCACCTGTCGCAGTCGCTCGGCGATGTCATCAACGATACGCGGCGCGAGCCCCTGTGACAGCTCATCCACCAAAAGTAGCCGTGGCCCGCATACCAGGGCCGCACCGATGGCGAGCATTTGCCGTTCGCCACCCGACAGGAGCCCGGCGGTTCGCCGCTTCAGTCGCGTGAGTGCGGGGAACAGCTCCCACACTGCCTCGATCAGCGCCCGCCGGTCACTTCCCGATCGCGTGACCGTTGCCTCAAGGTTCTCAGACACGCTGAGGTTGGGAAAGACCTTGTCGCGCTCGGGCACCAGCACGATGCCCCGCGCGGTGATGCGATGCGGGGGCTGATTTTCGATGGCCTCGCCACCAAACACGATGCGCCCCGCTGTGACGCGCGCGTCATCAAGCCCAATGAAGCCCGACACCGCGCGCAGCGTTGTGGTCTTGCCCGCACCATTGGTACCAAGAATAGCCACGATACTGCCCGCGCTCACGTCAACGCTCACGCCCTGTAGCGCGGTGATCACGCGGTGATAGGCCACCTCGATCTGGTCGATCTGCAGGAGAAGCGGCTTTACGGTCAAGGCAGCGCCCTCACTTGAGCGGCCGCTGCCGGAATGGCCAGAGCAGAAACCAGTTCCGTATCCGCTGCCAGATGCCGACCAGCCCCTGCGGCTCAAACAGCAAAAACAGGATCATGACCAATCCGAAGGCCGCGTAGTTGACCGCGAACACCAGGCTGGACATGGATTCGCCACCTGGCAATTGAGCTATTGCCATCTCGATCAGATATGGGAACAGCGTTACGAAGGTTGCCCCCAGTACCGCACCCAGAATTGACCCCATGCCACCGATGATGATCATCGCCACATACTGGATGGTGAGAAAGAGCGAAAACGCTTCGCTCGATACAAATCCGCGGTAATAGGCAAACAGGCTTCCCGAGATGGCGGTGAGGGTGGACGCGATGACGAATGCGCTCACCTTGGCACGCGCCACCGGGATGCCGAGCGCCTCGGCGACCGGTTCGCGCCCGTGTAGTGCGCGCCAGGCCCGACCCGTACGGGACCGAAGCAGATTGAGCGCGAACAACACGGTGGCGCCCGCGCATACAAAGAGCGCGGCATACCAGAGCCGAGGGTCAATCAGCTCGGCGCCGAAGAGCGAAGGGGGGTCGATGACAACCCCCGACGAGAGCCCCCGCCGGGTCTCATATTCCTGGCCCGCATGGATCACGATGAAATGAAGTGCGAGTGTTGACACCGCCAGATAGAGCCCCCGCAGCCGCAGGCTGGGGAGGCCAAACACAAACCCAATCAGCGCGCCCGCTACGCCCGAGGCTGGCAGCGCAATCCAGAAGGGCGCACCGGTCTCGCGGGCGAGGATTCCAGTGGTGAAGGCACCCGCTGCCATCAACCCCGCATGTCCGAGCGAGACCTGTCCGGCATAACCGGTGAGCAGCATGAGCGCCACTGCGCCCACCACTGCAATCAGCACCTGGTTGGCGAGATCCAGCTGAAAGGGCGATGCCAGAAAGGGAAACAAACAAGCCAGTACCACGCCAGCAATCGCGGATGCCCGCTGGCCACGGGTTTGCAACAGTTGCCAGTCGTTGGCGTAATCGGTGCGGAAGTGTCCGCTTGCGTGAGGTTGAGGCATGCGGGGCTTACACGCGGTCGAGCTCTTCGCGGGTGCCGAAAAGACCCCAGGGGCGAACGATCAGCATGGCGAGCAGCACGATGAACGGCACCACGTCGGCGAGCAGCGGGCTGACAAACTGAATGACCATCACCTCCGCTGTGGCGATGATGAGCGCGCCGAGGATCGCGCCGGCGAGGCTATCCAGCCCACCGACGAGCGCAGCCGGAAACGCCTTTAACCCGATCACCACCATCGTCTGGTCGAGCGCGGTGTTGAGCGCGAGCAGCATCCCGGCGGTGCCTCCGGTGAGGGTGGCCAGACTCCAGGCAAGCGCATAGATCACATGAAGCGAGATGCCACGCTGTGCGGCGAGGAGCGGGCTTTGTCCCGCCGCGCGCATGCGAATGCCCCAGGGTGAGAACCGCAGAAAGACAAATAACCCGGCATAACAGAGAACCGCTGCGCCGACCAGCGATGCATCAATGGCTGAAATACGGGCGCCCGCCGGCAGCTCGAAAACCGGGTTGTCCCAGCCCAGCGCCGCAAGCGGGTGCCGCTCGCTCGGGCCCCAGATGAGCACCGCGAGGCCTCGCAGCAAGATGCCGAGGGCAATGGTGGCGAGCACGGCCGCGAGCACCGCCTCGCCCGTCATGCGCCGCATGAGCGCCGCATACACCACCACGCCCACGATCGCCGCGATCAGCAGGGCAGCGAGCACTGCCACCAGCGGTACACCGTCAAACATCGCGATCGTGACCCACAGGCCGAATGCGCCCAGCATCATCAACTCACCATGCGCGAGCGACAGCACCCGGCTCGTCCGGTAGACGACCACGTACCCGCAGGCGATCAGCGCATAAATCGATGCGAGGACCGCGATGTTGACGAGCGTCTGCATCGGGTGCGCGCCGCTTACTGCTTGACGTCCACCGCCACCCAGTCCTGCACCCGGCGCACGGCACCGGCGGAGTTATCCCACCGCCATACGCGGTAGTACTGACGGGTACGGAAGTGGTTGTCCTTGGTCCATTCAAGCGGACCACCGCGCAGACCCTTGAGGTCGACCTTGAGATTGTTCATCGAGGCGGTGACCGCCTGCGCGGTGGGCTGCGCTGCCCCCTTCATGGCGGTTTCAATGACCAGCCCCGCTACGAAGCCCTCGGCGAGAAAGCTCACCGGGTGTTTGAGGTTCGCGCGGTGCGTGACCGCACGGATCTCGGCGTGAATGGGCAGGTCGTCGCTGAAGAACGCGTTGCTGCCGATCACGAACAGGCCGGGATCCTTGATTCGCGCCAGATCCTCCTCCGCGTTCAGGTGCGCCCAGGCCACGTACTGGCCGTTCCAACCGAGCCTTCGCATTGCCTCAAACGTGCGAACCTGGGAAATCCAGGGTGACCAGGCCCAGACCCAATTGGGATTGGCGTCCTTCAGCTTGGTGGCGAAGGGCGTGTAGTCGGGCGTGGGGGGAGGGGTGATTTGCTTGTCGACCGGCGTCATGCCTACTTGTCTAGACAGGCCTTCGGCGAAATCAATCTCGCCGCGCGACAGGGGAATCGCCATCGCGGCCAGCCCCAGGCGCACTGGCTCTTTGGCCTGACCCTTGATGAAGTCGAGCGCGGCTCGCGAATCGAAGGTGGCCCCGAAAGCGGTGGAGCAGAACTGAAGCGGGTCTGCCGGCGGATAGGTTTCCTTGGGACAGGCTGATCCGGCGAACAGCAGTGGCACACCGGCGCGCTTGCTGTCGGCCACCACCGGCGCATAAGTGGAAGACAAACTGCTGTTGATCAGCAGCACAACGCGATCCTGGTTCAGCAGTTTTTTAGCGTTGGCGGCTGCGCGCGAGGGCTCGCCCTGATCATCGGCGATGATGAGCTGAATCGGTCGCCCATTGACCCCGCCCTTGCCGTTCACATGATCGATGTAGGCCCTGAGCGCATCCATGACCGGTGCGTAGGTGCCTGCAGCCGGCCCGGTCATGGCGGCGGTGACGCCCACCACATAGGCATTTTGGGCCTGCGCACTGGCTGCGGCTGCCGCGATCGCCGCCGCCGATAAAAGCGTGAGTGTCTGACGCTTCATGGAATGAGTCTCCCTTCTGGTTTGATGAATTCGAACGACGTTATTTCAGCATGCCGGCAGCGGCCTCGGCGAGCAGACGCGCTTCGCCGTCACCGTACATTGATTCAATCAGATCGTGAAACCTGGCCTCCATCTGTTTGCGCTTGACCTTGCGTGTGGGGGTGACCGGCTCGCCCTCGGTTTCAGGGTCGAGCATCTTGGGAAGGATACGAAAGGCCTTGATGGTTTCAACGCGCGCGAGCTGGCTGTTGGCCTGGCCGATTTCGCGCTCGATCAGGGCCCCCACCTGGGGATGGTCGACCAGGCTTGCAAAGCCGGTATAGGCGATATTTTGCGCGCGAGCCCAATCCGATACGGTGTCGTAATCAATCTCGATCAGTGCGGTGAGATATTTGCGCGCATGACCGATTACGATGGCTTCGGCGACATAGGGGCTCGCGCGAAGCAGGTTTTCAATGGTTGAGGGCGAGAGCGTCTTGCCGCCGGCGGTCACGATGAAATCGCGCGCACGGTCCACGAGCTTCAGGCGCCCGTTGCTGAGTTCGCCCACGTCGCCAGTGCGAAGCCAGCCATCGGCTTGCAGCACCTCTGCACTCGCCTCGGGCTGACCCCAGTAGCCCTCGAAGCGACAATCGCCTCGAAGCCAGATTTCGCCGCGCTCAACCGATCCGGGGAGCGATTCGCTGGCGCCTTCATCGACCGGTACGAGTTTCATCTCCCAGCCCGCAGCGAGTTCACCCACGTCGCCCGGGCGCGGAAACGGACCGCGCTGGCCGGTGATGATGGCCCCGGCCTCTTCAGTCTGGCCGTAGATTTCCCGCACGTCCACACCCCAGATCTGCCATAGCGCGGCCGTGTCAGCCGGAAGCGGTGCGCCGCCGCACAACACGAGATTGAGCTTGTCCAGGCCGAGCTTGTTGAGCACCCGTCGCAGCACCAGCGCGCGCGCGGCGGCCGCGCCCGCAGCCACCAGCAGGCCTGGCTCGCCCTGCCAGCGCGCTCGGGCATGAACGCGTGCCGCGCTCATTGCGAGCTCATAGGCCCAGGCCTTGATACCGCGGGTATTCCGGATGCCCACCAGTACGCCCGCTGCAAATTTCTGGAGATAGCGCGGCACGGTGATGAGTACGGTGGGGGCGACCTCGAAGAACGTGGTCGCCAGGTCTTCCGGGTCTTCGCCGAAGTGCGGCACCACGCCACCCAGAAGCGGCAGTGTCCAGGCCACATCTCGCCCGAGCACGTGGCAGAGCGGCAGGTAGATGACGGTACGCTGCGGCCTGCCGAGCTCGGGATAATGCAGGATCAGATTCGCCGCTCCCGCCAGATGCCTGCCGTGTGTGACCAGGGCCCCTTTGGGGTGACCTGTTGTGCCTGAGGTGTAGACGATGAAGGCCGGGTCATCGGGCTGGATCTGCCGTGCGCGGTCGGCGAGCCAGCCCAGTGCATCCACCGGCGCGTCCTGGTGCAGATGCTTCCAGCGAACGAGTTTGGGATGTTCAAAGCCCAGCAAGGCACTGTCATCGATGATCACGACGTGTCGCAGTGCAGGCAATCGGTCGAGAAGCGGTAGGACCTTATCGAGATATTCCTGGTCCTCGGCCACAAAGATCGCGGCGCCACCGTCCCGCATCTGGTACTCGAGCTCCTGCATCGAAGCAGTGGGGTAGATGCCATAGACGACTGCGCCGAGCGCCTGGGCGGCCTGATCGGCAATCACCCATTCCTCGCAGACGTCCCCCATGATGGCGAGCCGCTCGCCTCGTGCAAGGCCTAGCCGGTCGAGGCCTGCCGCGACCTGTGCGATCCGTTCGGCTGCCTCTCGCCAGCTGCGTTCACGATAAAGGCCCTGACGCTTGGATCGCCAGGCGATGGTCACGCCGTCGCTCCGGGCGCGTTCAAGCAAAAGTCCCGGCGCGGTTTGCTGTCTGAGGCTCTCTGGGGAGGGCGGTGTCTTCATGGAAGGCAGCAGTCTACCGATTGTCGCTCTGGAATTCGGCGATCAGTCGCAGCAGTGCCTCGCCATAGGTTTCCAGCCGGCGCTCCCCAATGCCATGGACCTGGGCGAGTGCGGCAAGTGACTCCGGTTGTTCAATCGCAAGCGCCTGTAGCGTGGCGTCATTCAGCACGATGTAGGGCGGTACACGCTGGGTACGTGACTGTTCAAGGCGCCAGGCCTTGAGCAGGTTGAGGAGCCGGGTGTCTGGGGTGCCCGAGGCGGTGGATGCGCGCCCGACCGGCTCGCCGCCCTTGTTGCCCGGCTTCGCACCGCGCGCAGCCTTCCGGCGAGAGGTGGTGCGCGCTGTCACGCGGGGCCGCCTGAGTAAAAGGGTTTGTTCGCCGCGGAGCACCGGCCGCGCCATCTCGGTGAGTTTCAGCGCACCGTGGGCCTCGTGATCGACCTCCACCAGACCGAGCGCGACCAGTTGACGGAATACCGCCCGCCAGGTGGCTTCGTCGTGAAGCGCGCCAATCCCGAATACGGAAAGCTGATCGTGGCGCCAGCGACTCATCCGTTCACCGGTTCGGCCACGCAGCACCTCGATGAGGTGTATGACGCCGAATCGTTGTCCGGTCCGATAGACGGCCGACAAAGCCATTCTTGCCGCCTCGGTGGCGTCCCAGGTCTGGGGTGGGGTCAGGCAGTTATCGCAGTGCCCGCAGGGTGCGGAGGCTTCTCCGAAATAGGCGAGCAGGGGCACACGGCGGCAACCCGCGGTTTCGGCGATGCCGAGCAGCGCATTGAGCTTGGCTGCAGCGATGCGCTTCCAGGCCTCGTCGGCTTCGGACTCGTCGATCAGCCGGCGTTGCTGCACCACATCGGCCATGCCGTACACCATCCAGGCATCGGCGGGGCCGCCATCACGGCCAGCACGCCCGGTTTCCTGGTAATAGCCTTCCACGCTCTTGGGCAGGTCAAGGTGCGCCACAAACCGGACATCGGGCTTGTCGATCCCCATGCCGAAGGCAATCGTTGCCACGATGATGACCCCATCCTCCTCCTGAAACCGTTGCTGATGGCGCGCGCGAGTGGAGGCGTCAAGCCCCGCGTGGTAGGGGAGCGCGAGCAATCCTCGTTCGGCCAGCCATTCGGCGGTTTCCTCGACCTTTCGCCGTGACAGGCAGTACACGATGCCGCTCTCGCCCTCGTGAGAGCCACGAATGAAGTCAAGCAACTGCGCGCGGCCATCGTCCCGATCCTCGATCATGTAGCGGATGTTGGGGCGATCGAAGCTCGATACGAACACTCGCGCCCGGTCAAGGCCCAGTCGCTCGATGATCTCGGCCCGCGTCTGCGGGTCGGCGGTGGCGGTGAGCGCGATCCGGGGTACCTCGGGAAAACGCTCGGCAAGCACCGAGAGTTGCAGATACTCTGGCCGGAAATCGTGCCCCCACTGGGCGACGCAATGCGCCTCGTCAATCGCAAACAACGCGATACGCGCCCCCGCCATCATGTCGAGAAACCCGTCCGACAGCAGCCGCTCGGGCGCCACATAAAGGAGATCCAGCGCGCCGCCCAGGGCTGCGCGGCGGGTCTGCGATGCCTCGCGTCCGCCCAGGCCGGAATGGAGCGCCCCGGCTCGTACGCCGATTTGC
This sequence comes from Burkholderiaceae bacterium, assembly GCA_023253905.1. The sequence goes on along the minus strand of JALREG010000286.1, from coordinate 804 downwards.
TGAAGCGCAGCGACCTGATCCTGCATCAGCGCGATCAGGGGCGACACCACGATGGTGAGCCCGTCGCGCAGGAGCGCCGGCAACTGATAGCAAAGCGATTTGCCACCCCCAGTGGGCATTAGCACCAGGGCATCGCCGCCCTCGGTCACATGCCGTACGATCTCGGCCTGACTGCCGCGAAACGCAGGGTGGCCGAAGGTCTGGCGAAGCCGCTCGAGGGCCCGGACGTCAATGTTGAGAGGTGGAGCAGACACGGCGCGAAAGATATCGATAAACCGGTCGATTGTCGCTGCGTCCGGTTTCGAAAGGATTAGTCAGAAATCCGGGGAGCCCGATTCCGTGCGAAGATTTTGGGAGGTTCGAGACTTGATTTCGACCCCGAATCCGACTGACTCGAGCGGCCGGACCGGCCTCCAGACGCTTGGTTCCCCCTATGAACGCACGCATCGCGATCGTTCTCCCATACAGACTCAGTGCACGCCGGGTGTCGGTGTACAGCAGGGTATTCGTAGCCGGACTCGCCTTTGCCGTCCTGGGCGCGTTATCGCTTGCCTCACCTCGTGCGGAGACCCGCGCTCCGCCGCTCGCGCTGAATGCGGCGCTTTCAAGAGTGGCGCAGGTGCATCCTCAGATGCAGCGCGCTCGTGCCGAGGCTGAAGTGTCGCGTCAGCAGCTGGAAACCGCCCGCTGGGGACGGTTCCCCTCGGTGAGCGTCGGTGCATCCGCGGGCGAGGGTGTAAGCGCGGCAGGTAGTCTTCGGATCCAGCAGCCGGTCTATACCTTTGGCCGCACGGAGCATGCAAT
>JALREG010000174.1 GCA_023253905.1 Burkholderiaceae bacterium | reverse complement strand
GTTCGCCCTCGGCATCGTCGAGCGCCACGCCGTTGTAGTGATCGTCGTAGCCCACGCGCCCCCAGAAGCGCAGCGTGTTCTGGTTGCACCAGGCAAGCCGCCCACCCTCCACCAGCGTCAGCGCCGTGGCATGGGGCATGTGAGTGTGCAGCACCGCTTTGGCCCGCGGACTGGTGCGATGAATCCAGCTGTGAATAAAAAAAGCGGTGGGCTCGAGCGCATGGCGTCCCTCCAGCACACGACCGCTGCCATCGATCAGCAGCATGTCGCCCGCGGTGACTTCCGACCAGTGCAGGCCCTGTGGATTAATCAGATAGCGATCGGGCGCGAGTTCCAGGCTGAAATGGTTACAGACGCCCTCATTAAACCCCAGCCGTGCAGCCCATCGGAGCGCTGCGGTCAGATCGATTCGCGCTTCGCGCAGGCGTTCGCGATCGGGGAATGTAGAAGCGTCGGTTGTCGCGGTGTGCGCGGGTGCATTCATGGTGGTTGGCCTCCTGGGTCGCCATTATTGCCGACAGCGGCCTCACTGCTAAAGTGACGAGCTCATTTCAGCCGTGGTTGCCATGCCCGCCCGTATCGACCAACTCCGCGACCTCATTCTCAAGGCCAAGCACGCTTACTACTTCGGCCCCGAGCCGATCATGTCCGATGCCGAGTACGACTCACTCGAAGACGAACTCCGCCTGCTCGCCCCCGATGATTCGTTGCTCGCCATGGTCGGTTCGCCTGTGCCGGCTGACAGCATCCTCACCAAGGCCCGGCATGCGATGCCCATGGGCAGCCAGAACAAGGTCAATTCCGAAGCTGAGTTTCGCGCCTGGGTGGAGAAAAGCGGCGGGCCACCCCTCCATGTCAGCCTGAAGGGAGACGGCGCAAGCGCGGCCGCTTACTACCGCGAGGGGCGTCTCGTTCAGGCGATTTCGCGCGGCGACGGGGTGATTGGCGAGGACATCACCGCCAATGCCATCCGGTTTCAGGGGCTACCCGCCTGGGTGGGCGCGGCCTTCACTGGAGCCATACGCTTCGAAGTGATCCTGACCGTGGCGGACTGGGCGCGGTTGGACCCGGCCCGCAGCAAAAACCCGCGCAATGCCGGCAGCGGCATCATGGGGCGAAAGAATGGTCATCAGTGTGATTTCCTGACTGCCTTCGCTTTTGACATCGATGAACAACGTGAGGGGGTTTCGGTTCGTTTTACGTCGGAATCCGACAAACTCGCGCGCCTTGCCGAGTTGGGCTTTCACCTCATTCCGCACGCGCTTTGCCAGACAGTGGACGACGCCATCGCCTGGTATCGCGACGTGGCTGCGCGCCGCGACACGCTCGCTTTCTGGATCGATGGGGTCGTGATCAAGATCGACAACGTGGCGCGCCAGGAGGCGCTTGGCGTCACCGCGGGTCGACCCAAGGGGCAGGTGGCCTGGAAGTTTGATTCAGCGGGCGCGGAAACCGTGCTGGAAGACGTGATCGTGAGCGGCGGTCACACCGGCTCCCTGGTGCCCACCGCCCAGCTTCGCCCGGTGGATATCGGCGGCACGACGGTGAGCAGTGCTTCGCTCGCCAACTTTGATGAAATCGCACGGCTGGATGTGGCGATCGGCGACTCGGTCTGGCTGATCAAGGCGAACGACATCATTCCGAAGGTGATCCGCGTGACGGCGCGGCCACCTGACCGGCGTCCTATCCTCACGCCTGTGCAGTGCCCGTTCTGTGGCGGCGAGGTTGGCCGGCGCAAGACCACCTCGGGCGACGAAGGCGTGATTCTCGAATGCCGGAACGCGGCGTGCCCCAAGAAGAGCACCGGGAAAATTGATCGCTGGATCACAAGCCTCGACATTCAGGGCATCGGCGATTCGGTGCTTGAGGCGATGCTGGAACGCTTCGGCATCGAAGACGCCGCCGACCTGTACTCACTCGGCTCGCGCGCTGCCGAGCTCGCTGAGCTGATCATCAATGACGAAAAGGGTATTCGCCTGGGCGACAAACGCGCCCGCACGATTCTCGATGCAATCGATGCCACCCGCACGCTCTCGCTCGCACAGTTCCTCGGGTCGCTGGGCATCGAGAGCGCGGGCGTGCGCCGGATTGAACTCATGATCGAGGCGGCGGACGGAGATTTGGACACGCTTGATCAGTGGCGCGCAGGCCGATTGCGCGAGGCTGAGTTTGCCGAGCGCGTGGGGGTTCCAAACCTGGGCGGCCCGATTCAGGATGGCATTGATGCAATGGGCAACGTCATCGATAAAATGCTTGCCAACGGCGTGGTGGTCACGCTCCCCCAGCGTGATGTGCACGGCGATGACGCAGGGCGCGAGCCCGCGAAAACGGTGTGTATCAGTGGCAAGCTGCCAAGCGGGCGAAAGAAGTCCGATTACGAAGCGCCCCTCGCCGCGGTGGGCATGAAGCTCGTGGATACCGTCACGCGAGAGACTACGTATCTGGTGCTCGCCGACCCGCAGTCTGCGAGTAGCAAAGCCGAGAAGGCGAGAAAGCTCGGAACCGAAGTGATTTCCGAAGAGGCGCTGATCGAGCTGGTTGGCGGTGCTCCGGCGGCCGTCTGAAGAGCCGCTCGCCTGCGCTGGTGGGCGCTCATCTCCTCGCTCAGGCGCTCAGCGGCTCAACCGGTAGGGCTCCTCAAAATCCCGGAAGTCCTGTTCAGCGAGGGCGTCCTGCATCCAGGCGCGGACCGATTCCAGGTTTGTTACCCGGTCCATGTAGGCGCGGACATCGGCTGGCACAGGCAACTGGTAGGTGAGCAGACGCATCACGACCGGGGCATAGTAGGCATCGGCGATGCTGAATTGGCCGAACAACATGGGTCCTTTGGATTGCCTCAGCAGTTCGCACCACATCGTCACGATTCGATTCAGGTCGGCGCGTACCGCGGGCTTGTCGCGCATAGCCAGCGCGCCAGCTTCGGGCAAGCGTGCCTCGATGTTCATCGGGCAGGCACTCCGTAATGCCGAGAAGCCGCCATGCATTTCGGCGCAGACACTGCGCGCCCGCGCGCGGGCTGCGACAAGGCGGGGCCAGAGCTGGCGCTCAGGAAACTTCTCGGCCAGATACTCGGCGATGGCCAGCGTGTCCCAAATGGCGAGATCTGCATCGATCAATACGGGCACCTGACCGGCTGGGCTGACTTCGGCGATGCGTGTCTTGAATTGCGAGTCAGGCGAAAAACCATCAAAGCGCAGCATCACCTCTTCGAACTCAATGCCCGACTGCCGCATCAGCACCCAGGCGCGCATGGACCAGGAGGAGTAGTTCTTGTTCCCGATGGCAGGCTTGAGCATGGTGGCTCCATTTGGTACCGCTTGCAGTGGTCGGCGCCCTGCTTTACTTTCGCGACGACAGATCTTTCGCCGCCCACTCACCCCGCGCGTTTGCGGTATTCAAACGCTTTGTCAAAGCGCCCCAGGATGTATTCGCCGCAGCTCACCTCGGGATACTTCGCGGCAACCCCCGCCGCAGTCACCGGCACAATCGGCGTGTCGTAGTCGGGATCAACGAACACAGCAATCGACAGCCGCTCGCGCCCCGAACTGTTGATCACCCGATGCGGGTTCGACTTGAACACATCATTTGACCAGCGCCCCATCAGGTCGCCTGAGTTGATCACCAGCGTGCCCGGGATGGGGGTGGCGGTCACCCACTCGCCCCCACGCGTTGCAACCTGAAGCCCGCCAACCGGATCCTGATGCAGGAGCGTGATGACCCCGTAGTCGGTATGCGGCGCCACGCCGTACTGCCGGTCGCCGAGCTCGGGCGGCTGCGGGGGGTAATACACAAGCGAGCCACGCGAAATCGGCTTCTCAAAGCGCTGGATGAAGGTGTCGTCGGGGGCGTGCAGGCTCACCGCGAGCGCGCGCAGCAGACGTTTCGCGCAGGCATGCGCCTCATCGAGATAGCGGTTCAAAACGGGTCGTAGCTCGGGCATGAAGGCGGGCCAGCGGTTCGGTCCGATCATGCGGTTTCCCGCCAGAAAGTCGGGGTCGTCCTCGCCCACGTCCAGCCCCCAGATGAAGCTCTCCTTGAGATCAGGGCGCGCACGGTCAGACATTTTGGCTTCGCCCTGCTTGATATAGCCGCGATGCCTGCCAACCGGCTCGATTGAGAGCTTGTCTGCGAGCGGCGCTGCGAAGAAGCGCCGGGCGGTGGCATCCACCTCATCGATCAGCGACTGCGCAATACCGTGGCCGCTCACATAAAAGAAGCCGATCCGCGCGGCGGCTTCACGCATCTGTTCGCCCACTTCTTCGAGTGTCGCGCGATTCGGGTTGCCCAGCCCGGACACGTCAATCACCGGGATGTCATCGGCCGATACGACGCGTGCGCTGTGCCGGTTCATTCGTCTTCCTTGTAATAGCCGATCACATCGCCCTGGGTGGTTACACCCAGGCCATTGAGCAGCCGGTTCGAATAGTTGAAATAGGCGCAGACCTGATTGACCTCGAGTATTTCGCCATCGTTGCAGCCGGCCGCATGCAGCGCATCGATATCGGCTTTCTCCATGCGGGCCACACTGGTGGTGAGCTTGCCCGCATAGCGGAGCAGTTGGAGCTCCTTGCCCTCGAACGCCTGCTCGGGTGTCCGCGCCGAGAGCGCGGCATGAATGGCATCAGACCGTGCCTTGTCGCGAATCAGTCGCCGGGCATTGGACCAATGATGCGTGAGGCTGTAGGCGCATTCGTTGAGCATGCTGACGTAGGACGCGACAACCTCCAGAAACCAGAACGGCAGCGTGTTGTCCGGGTTGTGCAGCACGCTTCGATACAGCGCCACATGACCTTCCATCGTATGCGGTCGCAGGCTGTGCGCCTTCATTACGTTATCCACCGTACCGTGTGGTGTGGTCACTTTCTGATAAGTCGAGGCGAGC